>JAJDTQ010000037.1 GCA_022827045.1 Candidatus Binatia bacterium | reverse complement strand
GTCAAGACGATCTTCGAGAACCTCGACACGCTCCGCAACTCGTACGCCAACTTCAAGCACCTGCAGCCGAAGGACATGTTGGGCGGCCTCTCGGCGCCGTTGCATGCCGGAGCGATGAAGTACTACAAGGAGAAGGGCTGGCTGAAATAACCCACTCCTTCCCCGAAATGACGCGCGGCTCGGGGCCCGGGCGGAAGCGCCCGGCCCCGGGCCGGTTCACTTGACGAAGACACCAACGGCACAGGCCAGCCAGGCGGCTCCGTGAATTCACCCGATCGCGACGACACTGCCGGCGAGACCGTCGACCTCGAAGCGTTGGCCGAGCTGGGCGAGGGCGAAGGGAAGACCCGTTCCCCCGGCGGACCGGTCGGCGGGTTCCTCTGGGTGCTTGCGCTCTGCTGGTCCCTGTTCCAGCTCTACATCGCCTACCATCCCATCAACTCCATCATCGCCCGCAGCATCCATCTGACCTTCGCGGTGTTGCTGGTCTACCTGGCGTTCCCGGCCATTCGGCGGGCCGCGACGCTGGAGCGCTTCAACGCCCTGATGCAGCAGTTGTTTCCGGGCCACCGCAAGCGGGACCCGGTCAAGATCCCCTGGTACGACTTCGTCATCGCGGCCCTGGCGGCCTGCGGCACCGCTTACCTCGCATGGGACTACGTGGGGATCATCGAACGTTCCGGCCTCCCGCTGGCGCGGGACGTGTGGATCGGCGGGGCGTTCGTCCTTCTGCTGCTCGAGTCGGCGCGGCGGTCCCTGGGGCTTGCGCTGCCGGCGCTGGGCGCGGTCTTTCTGCTCTACTGCTTCATCGGTCCGTACCTGCCGAGGTTTCTCGCCCACCCCGGCATTCCCTTTGAATTCATCGTCGACCACATGTACCTGTCGGACAGCGGCATCTGGGGAGTGCCGCTGGGCGTATCCACCGATTTCGTTTTCCTGTTCGTGCTGTTCGGGGCGCTGCTGGACCGGGCCGGTGCGGCGGAGTACTTCGTGCAGGTGGCCTACGCCATAGTGGGCCGTTTCCGCGGCGGACCGGCCAAGGCTGCGGTGCTGGCCTCGGGCCTGACCGGCATGGTGTCCGGCTCGTCCATCGCCAACGTGGCCACCACGGGAACCTTCACCATCCCGCTGATGAAGCGTGTGGGGCTCCCGGCCTACAAGGCCGGGGCGGTGGAGGTTGGCGCAAGCACCAACGGGCAGCTCCTGCCGCCGGTCATGGGCGCGGCCGCCTTCATCATGGCGGAGTTTCTCGGGCTCCCGTACATCGACGTCGTCACCGCCGCGGCCATACCGGCGGTACTTTCGTACATCGCCCTGCTCTACGTAGTCCACCTCGAAGCGCTCAAGCTGAACCTGACCGCCATACCCGGGGAAGAGCTGCCGCCATTCTGGTCCACGTTCCTCAAGGGCTTCCACTTCCTGATCCCGATTCTGGCGCTGATCTACACGCTGGTGATACTGCGGTTCTCCGCGATCTCGGCCGCTTTCAACGCGATTCTGTTGACGCTGGCAATCATGGTCATCCAGCGGCTGGTGCAGAGTTGCGCTGCGGTCCTTCGGCCGTCGCCGGACAACCCGGCGCCCGGCTCGCTCGGGCAGGCGATCTTGCAGGGTCTGGCCCTGAGCATCCGCGAGATCCTGCAGGGCTGCGTATCCGGCGCCCGCAACATGGCGCCCATCGCGGTAGCCACCGCGGCCGCCGGCATCATCGTGGGCACGGTCACCCTCACCGGCCTCAGCAGCCGGTTTATCGAGGCCATCGAGATCATCTCCCTAGGCAACGTGGTGCTCATGCTGATTCTGACCGCCGTCACCAGCCTGATCCTGGGCATGGGCCTCCCCACCACCGCCAACTACATCGTCATGGCCACGCTGACGGCGCCGGTGATCGTGACCCTGGGCGGACAGGCGGGCCTGGTTATCCCGGTGCTGGCGGCCCACCTGTTCGTGTTCTACTTCGGAATTCTGGCGGACGACACGCCGCCGGTGGGCTTGGCGGCATTCGCGGCGTCCGCCATCGCGGGATCCGACCCGATAAGGACGGGTATCCAGGGGTTTACCTACGACCTGCGGACCGCGATCCTGCCGTTCGTGTTCATCTTCAACCTGGAGCTCTTGTTGATCTCCGGCGTCACCGCCGACGGCACCATCATCTGGCTCAACGACATATTCAGCGTCTTGTGGGTGATCGTGAACGGCCTCGTGGCCATGATGGCCTTCGCGGCCGCCATGCAGGGCTTCTTCGCCGACCGTTGCGGCTGGCCCGAACGTGCGCTGCTGATCGTGATTTGCGTCGCCGCCTTCCGGCCGGACCTGCTGTCAGGTGATGCCGAAACCCTGCGCCTGGGCGTCCAGTTCGGCGCCTGGGTGCTGTTCGCGGGGCTGTATCTGCTGCAGAAGAAGAGGCGGGGGTCGCGGCCGGCGGCAGCCTAGCGATTGGAATGGCTGCCTTCGATTTAGTTGACTGGAATAGACCGGGAACTGACAACGAGGAGGTTTAGCAGATATGGCAGACACCATACCCTATCTCGTCGACGAGAATGATCCCGAACTGGAATCGGGAATGGTCGAATACGGAAGCTGCACCGGTTACCTGTCGCGGCCCAAGGGCGGAGCCAACCTGGGCTCGGTCATCGTGATACACGAGAACATCGGCCTGGTGGACCACATCAAGGACGTGGCGCGGCACTTCGCCAAGGAGGGCTTCGCTGCGCTGGCGCCGGACATGCTCCAGCGCACCGGCGGCACCGGGCAGTACACGACGTCGGAAGACGCCATCGCCGCCATCCGGAGTCTGGATCCGGGCGGCTGCGTGGAAGACCTGACAAGCTCGCTCGAATATCTCAAGAGCCAGGGCTTCGCCAACGGCAAGGTGGGCGTGGTGGGCTACTGTTGGGGCGGCGGCCAGTCCCTCAACTTCGCCACCAAGTGCAACCAGCTCAACGCCGCCGTGGTGTACTATGGCCGCAACCCCGATCCGCTGGAGCAGGTGGCCAACATCGCCTGCCCCCTCATGGGTAACTACGCCGAGGACGATCCCAACATCATGCCCGGCATCGAGCCCCTGAAGGCGGAGCTGGCCAAGCACGGCAAGAGCATCGACCTCAAGATCCACGGCGACGGCGCCAAGCACGCCTTCAACAACAACACCAACGCCGACCGCTGGCATCCCGAAGCCGCGGCTGACGCCTGGCAGCGAACAACGGATTTCTTCAAGGCCAATCTGTCGGGCTAGCAACCCAACTATCCCGGCGACACACGGTTGCCGTCCGGGAGTCCCGCTAAGTTACTCGCTATCGAGGGGCGGCCAATTCGGTCGCCCCTTTCCATATTGGGCGAGGTGACGATCAGCAGTCTTCGGAATCCAGGTACGCCAGGAGCTGGCGGCGGACGCTTTTGTGGCCGGGGTCGTCGTAGTGGCGGATCCCGAAGTAGTAGCAGCAGCCTTGGTTGTCGAGGTCGTTGTGGAAGACGCGCAGGCGGCCGTCCTGGAAACGGATCCGGGCCAGGCAGGTCCCGCCGGGGACGTTGGAGGTCATCACTTCCTCAACGATTCCCACGCCCCACTGGAGGTAATGGTTGTGCTTGACCTGCTCTCCCGCCCTCAGGAACAGTCTTACGTCGTTCCGCACGGTCGCTCTCCCTGGACTTCCTAGCGTGCACGGTAGCAGCATCGGGTGGGCATTTCAAACCTGGGGCCAGCGGATTCGGGGCGCCGGATACCCGCGCCGTCACACGAGAAACGGCGCCAGCGTGCGGGCCAGGCCCTCGGGGTTGTCCTGCTGGACCATGTGGCCGGCACCGGGCAGGGTCACGAGCCCGGCCCCGCCCAGCCAACCGTGCCGCTCCTGTATATCGCCCCGCGCGCGGTGCTCGCTCTCCGACCCTTGGACCACCAGAGTCGGACAACTGACACGGCGCAGGAATTCGCGGAACTGCTCCAGGTAGAACGGTTGTGGCGAAGTGGTGCGGTGGAGCGGATCGAACTTCCATTGCCATGCGCCCCTCTCGGTCCGGCGCATGCCGTGGCGGGCCAGGTGGCGCGCCCGCTTCTCGGTCAACCTGGGATAGTTGCGCCGCAGGCGGCCCGCGGCTTCCTCCAGGCTCGCGTAGCCGACGCCCTCCCCCACCTCCGGGACCTCCTCCAGCCACCGCGCGGCTCGCCGAGGCGCATCGGCGAACGACATCCCGGGCGGCCCCAAGCCCTCCACCAGCGCGAGCCTGGAGACGCGTCCGGGATGGGTACCCGCGTAGAGGCAGGCGATGGTGCCTCCCATGGAATGACCCACAAGCCTCACGACCGGGGCGGCCAGATGGCGCACGAGGAAATCGAGATCGAGCAGATAGTCGAAGAAATGGTAGTAGCCGCCGGCGCCCACCCAACCGCTGTCGCCGTGGCCGCGACAGTCCGGCGCCACCAGCCACAGGTCCGGCCGGATCGCCAGCAGCTCGGCCGCGAAGAAGTCCCAAGTCCGGCAATGGTCCCGGAAGCCGTGCACCAGGATGACCGGATGCCGTGCGCGCTTGCCCCACTCCACCCAGTGGACCCGAAGACCGCGCACGTCCAGGCTGTAGTGCTCGGGCTTCAACGGCCCGCGACTCTCTTCAGAGTGGTCTCGACGTAATCCTCGATCTCCGGATTCCAGGCGTAGACCGCCACCCGGCCGACATTGCCGCTCACGACCGAGATCACGATCTGGGCGGTGTCCGGGTAGGTAGGCTCGCCGAAGGGCGTGGCGCAAGCCTTGTCCTCGGCGGAGAAGTATGCGTCGTGGTCGGGGTGGGAGTGATAGAGGGCCTTGAAGGTCAAGCCTCTGTCCTCGGCATGGTCAAGAACCGTCTCCAGCTCCTTCGGGTCCATGGTGTAGGCGATCCGAGAGTCCCTGGGAAAGGTCTCGGGATCGGTGGCGTGGAGCGTGTTCTGGATATTGACGAGCCGATGGACCTCGTCACCACCGTAACCGCCGAGGACGACCCCGCAGCACTCGTCCGGGTATGCTTCCCGGGCGTGCGCGGTAACGGCGGCGAGTGCGGTTTCGCTCAACTCCAGTGGTTCACGCTTGGGCATTGGGCCGGAAATCCGAAGACAGGGGCTTTGATCTCGCTCCATTCTGGTCCCGACGATCCGTGGACCTGCCGCCAGCGCCTCAATGGCTCCAGCCAGGGTGTCGGCGCGGGCGGAGTTTCTAGTCGATGACCCCTTCTCGCGTCAGCGAGTCGTACTCCTCCTCCGAGAGCCCCAGCAACTCGCGGTAGAAGTAGGCGTTGTGCTCGCCCAGCAGAGGGTCGCGGCGGTCCGGGCCGCCGTCGCTTTCGGACAGGGTGAAGGGCGCGCGCTGGTACGACATGGTGCCGATCTCCGGATGGTCCATGCGGTTCCATTGGTTCCGGTGCACGAGCTGCGGGTCGTCGTAGACCTGGTCCATGCCGTTCACCACGCCCGACGGCACGCCCGCGGCCTGGAGCGTCTCTACCAACTCGCGGGCCTCGAACCGGCTGGTCCACTCGCCGATGTACGTTTCCAGCTCGTCCGCCCGCTTCCGCCGCCGCTCGGCGGTAGCGTACTCGTCCCGGCCGCCCCACTCCGGGCGGTCCATGGCCTCGCACAGCGCCCGCCACTGCTCGTCCGAGGCCACGCTGAGGACGCACCAGTTGTCGTCGCCGGCGCAGGGAAACGCGCCGTGGGGCACGGCCTCGGGGTGACGGTTGCCGTCGCGCACGGCGATGTTGCCGTTGACGGTGTAGTCCAGCAGCAGCGGCGCGAGGTACTGGAGCCCGGTCTCGTACTGCGCCAGGTCGATGTGCTGTCCGCGCCCGGTGGCTTCCCGATACTCCAGCGCCGCCAGCACCGCCACCACACCGTAGCCCACGGCGATGTAGTCGATGTAAGGGCCGTAGAGGATCTGCGGCGACCCGTCACGGTATCCGGTGAGATTGGTGAAGCCCGCCAGGGAAGAAAGCTGGGAGCCGAAACCGGGATGGTGGGCGTGGGGTCCGCTTTGTCCCAGGTTGGAGCTGCTCAGCATGATGAGCCGCGGGTTGACCTCCTTCAGGGTCTCGTACCCCAGGCCCAGCCGGCCGATGGTGCCGGGGCTGAAGTTCTCCACCAGAACGTCCGCCCAGCTCACGATGCGCTTGGCCAGCGCCAGCGCCTCCGGACCCTTCTTCAGGTTCAGTGTGATGCCCAGCTTCTCGCTGTTGCACAGCGCGAACAGGCCCGAGCGGTTGAGCCCGTGGATGTTGTCCTTGTAGGGCGGATAGTGGGTGCGGAAGCCGTCGGGACGCGTCCGCGATTCCACGTGCACCACCGTGGCCCCCTGGTCCACCAGATGCTTGCCCACCACCGGCCCGGCCGCGTATGCGGCGGCCTCCACCACCTTGAGACCTTCCAGTGCCTTCATGACCCTTCCACTCCCGCGAATCCGTCGACCGCGACCGCGCTTTCGTTCATCAGATGATGCCCTCGTCCCGCAACCGGGAGAGCTCCCGGTCGTCCAGGCCCATCTCCCCGTAAATCTCCCCGTTATGCTCGCCGATGAGCGGCGCCCGGCGGCGGATCCGGCACGGGAACTCGGAAAAGCGCGCGAACCCTCCCGGATAGGTGATGGAGCGGTTGAGCTCCGGGTGCTCCACCTCCTGCCAGAAATCGCGCGCCTTGAGCTGGGGGTCGGCGAGAAGCTCCTGGGCCGTGGACACCGGATAGCCCAGCATGCCCCGCCCGGTCACCGCCTCGAAGAACTCCTGCTTGGTAACGCCGGTGAAGAACTCGGCGATGGGCTCCTCCATGACGTCGATCTCTTCCTGGGTCACCTGCTCGATATTGAAGGTGCGCCAGTCCTTCTCCAGCAGGAACGCCGGCGCCGCGCCCTTCTCGGCCATCCACTCCACCAGCGCCTGGTTGGTCTTTCGGCCGGCCTCGCCGCCGTAGATGATGAAGTTCAGATAACCGTCCTTGCAGGGCCAGAACACCCGCATCTTGGCGCCGGTGATGGTGCGCCCGGTCATGAACGAGCCGGCGCGCTTCTCCACCGAGCGGTTAAGGTCCCAGAAGGTATGGGCGTGGGAGAAGCCCCACAGCATGCACGCCTGGGCCGACACGTCCACGTGCTCGCCGCGGCCGGTGCGCCGGCGCTGGGTGTGGGCCACCAGCGCCGCCATGGCGGCGTAGGAGGCGGTCCACTGGTAGCTCTGCGGGAACGTCACCCGTAGCGGCGGCTTGTCCGGGTCGCCGGTGAGCGACATGCAGCCGCTCATGGCCATGACCTCGATGTCCGTCGCCAGGTAGCGGCTGTAGGGGCCGGTAAGGCCGAAGGGGGTGATGGACACCAGCACCGTGTTGGGGTTGGCGGCCCGGATGGCGTCGTGGCCGAGGCCGATCTCTTCCAGCCATCCCGGCCGGAAGGTTTCCAGCACGAAGTCCGCCGTCCCGACCAGGCGCTTGAACAGCGTCTGCCCCTCGGGCGCCTCGAGGTTCAGGGTGATGCCGCGCTTGTTGTTGTTGAAGGCGAACCAGTAGAGGCTCTTCTCCGGATCGCGCTCGCCGTCGAGGTACGGCCCGATGCGACGGGAGGCGTCTCCGCCCGGGCGCTCCACCTTGATGATGTCGGCGCCTAGGTCGCCAAGGGTCTTGCCGCACAGGAAGCCCAGCTCGTCGGTCAGATCCAGGATACGATAGGGTGACAGAGGTCCTTGTTCACTCAAAATCATGGCACCTATTTCATAACAACTGGCGCGTCAGTATTCCATGTAGTTCGACACCCGCCAGCCCGCCTCTTCCCTACGCACCCGGATCAGGAGCCTGCGGGAAAACTCGCCGGCGCCCTCCGGCCGGATGGTGAGCTGGTAGACGAACGCAATGCGTCCGCCGGCCTCCCGCTCTTCCAGCAGCTTGTAGTAGACACGGGGCTTGCGCGTGCCCGCGTCGACGGCGTGCCCGGCGGTCAGGCGGATCTGCTTGTCCACCTTGCTGCGGGCCAGGCCGGTCGTGTACTCCCTGGACCTGGACAGGTCGACCTCGACGTAGTGCCGGTCCAGGAACGCCTCCGCCGCTCCCCGCGCCGTGGTGTCGCCCTCGCCCCCGCAGCCGGCAAGGGCCAGCAACAGCGCCGCGCAGAGCACGCCGCGCCAACTCACGCCGCGGACCTCCCCAGGTGCCACGCCATCCACTCTTCCGCTTGGCCCAATGCCGTGCGGCGGTCCTCCTCACGCGTGAACCGGTGGTCGGCGCCGGGAAGGACGCACAAGCGCTTCTCGCCGCGAACGGCGCCATGGAGCTGCCGGGCCTGTTCCACCGGCACGGTCGGGTCCGCGTCCCCGTGGATCACCAGCACCGGACAGGTGATCCGCGCCACCGCTCCGGCGACGTCGATGGTCAAGGCCTCTTCCAGGAAATCCGTCGTCAGCCGGCGGCCGTTGAACTCGATGAAACCCCGCGCCCGCCACAGCGCGACGGCCTCGGGCGGAAAATCCCGTTCCAGCAGTTCCCGCGGGTTGAAGGGCGCCGCCAGGGTCGCCAGCGCCGCTACGCCCTCCGCCGCGCCCGCGTACACGAGCGCCGTGGTGCCGCCCATGCTGGAACCGATGATGCCTACCCGGGCCACTTCCCGCTCCTTCAGCAACCCGTGGGCGGCCTCGAGGTCCTCTACCTGGCGGGTGCAAGTGATGGACTCGAAGTCGCCGGTGGATTCACCGGCTCCGGTGAAGTCGAAACGCAGCACCGTGTAGCCGGCGAGGCTCAGGGCCGCGCCCAGATGCAGAAGCTTGAGGCTCTCCTTGCTCGATTCCATGCCGTGGCACAGGATCACGCCCAGGGAGCCGGCCTCCCCCGGGGGCAGATGGAGCGCGCCGGCCAGACGTTCGCCCCTGCCGTTACGGAAGGTAACCTGCCGTTCCATGAGCACGGGAGGTCAGCGGCCGGACCGGACCGGCGCGAAAGGGTCCCGGCCCTTGGCGCGCATGAGGCACCAGAAGCACAGCACCGCGCCGATGGTGATGAAGCTGTCGGCCACGTTGAACGCGGGCCAGTGGTAGGCGTTCCAGTAGACGTCGACGAAATCGATCACCTCGCCGTAGAACAGACGGTCCACGAGGTTGCCCAGCGCCCCCGCCAGAATGAACGTCAGCGACAGGATGAGCCCGGTGTCCTTTTCCGAGAGGCGGCGCAGAAGGTGGATGACGAAGCCGACGGCCACCAGCGAAAAGGCGATCAGGAGATAGGAAGCCAGGGCCCGCCGGCCGCTCGCCAGCAGCCCGAACGCCGCGCCGGTGTTGCGGACGTGGGTCAGGTCCACCCAGCCCTCGACGACGGGAATCGAGTGATGCAGCGGAATCGTGTGGTCAACGAGCAGCTTGGTGCCCTGGTCGAGCAGCAGGATCACGGCCAGCAGGGCGACTATGCGCGCGCGCTTTCGGCCTGCGGTAAAGATCGTAACACCTCCGCGCAACGGGGGCAGGCCCCCGGATGGGCGGCGTCCTCTCCCACCGCCTCGTGGTACTTCCAGCACCGCTCGCATTTCTTGCCGGCCGCCGGATAGACGCCGATGGCGCCGCCCAGGAGGAGGCTCTCATAGCCCGTCCCTTGCCCCGCGGCGTTGCCGGCGTCCGTTCCGCCGGTGCCGTCCCCGGCGTTGGGCTCCGGGTAGACCAACTCGCCCGACGGCTCTCCCGCGGCCACCGACACCTGCGAGACGATGAACATGTCCTCCCACGGCATCGGCGCGTCGGCGCGCAACACTTCCTGAATGTCCGGCGCCTTGTCGTAGACGTCCGGATACAGCACCACCCGCGCGTCCAGGGAATGGCCGATGGCGCCGCATTGCCGCGCCACCTCAAGGGCCTTCAGCACCTCGGCGCGCAAGTTCAGGCGCAGATCCCATTCCGCGGCGAGAGCCTGATCCGAAAGGCTCTCGTCCGGCTCCGGTATGGGCGAGAGCAGGATGCTGTCCGGCCGGCCCGGCCCCCGCGGCGCATGCTCCCAGATCTCCTCGGCGGTGAACGAGAGGATCGGCGCCATCAGGTGGACCAGGGTCCGCAGGATGGTGTGGAGCGCGGTCTGCGCGGATCGCCGCGCGGAGGAGCCCGGCGCCTCGCAGTAGAGCCGGTCTTTGACGATGTCCAGGTAAAGGGAGCTCAGGTCCACGCTGCAATAGTTGTTCAGCGCGTGATAGACGACGTGGAACTCGAACCGGTCCAGCGCATCGAGACAACGCCGCAGCAGCCGCTGGGTGCGGTCGAGGATCCACCGGTCCAGGGGCTCCAGCGCGTCCGCGCTCACGGCGTCGGCGGAGGGATCGAAGTCGTTGAGGTTGCCGATGAGGAAGCGCGCGGTGTTGCGCAGCCGGCGGTAGGATTCCACCAGCCGGTTCAGGATCTCGTCGGAAATGCGCACGTCGTCGCGGTAGTCCTCCGCCGCCACCCACAGCCGGATGATGTCGGCGCCGAACTTCTTGATGATCTCCTGGGGTGCCGTGACGTTGCCCAGGGACTTGGACATCTTGTGTCCCTTGCCGTCCAGCACGAAGCCGTGGGTCAACACGCCGTCGTAGGGAGCGCGGCCGCGGTTGGCCACCGACGTCAGCAGCGAGGTGTGGAACCAGCCGCGGTGCTGGTCGCTGCCTTCGAGGTAGAGGTCCGCCCTGCCGCCCAGTTCGGGATGGCGTTCCACCACCGCGGCGTGGCTTACGCCGGAGTCGAACCAGACATCCAGGATGTCCTCTTCCTTGGAGAAGCGGGTGGAGCCGCAACTCCGGCAACGGAACCCGGGCGGGGCCAGCTCTTCCGGCGGCCTCAGAAACCACGCGTCGGACCCTTCCTGCTCGAACAGCCCGGCCACGTGCTCGCACAACGCCTCGCTCAGGTGCGCCTCGCCGCAGTCCATGCAATACAGCACCGGGATAGGAACGCCCCAGGAGCGCTGCCGGGAGATGCACCAGTCGGGGCGGTTGGCCATCATGCCGGTGATGCGGTCCTGTCCCCAGGGCGGGATCCACTGCACCTGCTCGATGGCGTCGAGGGAGCCCTGCCGCAGACCCGTGTGGACCATCGAGATGAACCACTGCTCGGTGGCACGGAACAGCACGGGCTGCTTGCAGCGCCAGCAGTGCGGGTAGCTGTGATCGATATCCTCGGAGGCCAGCAGCCGGTCCGCGGCCTCCAGCCTGGCGATGATCCGCGGGTTGGCGTCGAAGACCATGTCGCCCTCGAACTCCGCGGCGTCCGCGGTGAATCGCCCGTTGTCGTCCACGGGCGCGTAGGCGTCGAGGCCGTAGCGCTGGCCCGCCTCGAAGTCCTCGTGCCCGTGTCCCGGCGCGACGTGGACGCAACCGGTGCCCTGCTCCGCCGTGACGAACTCTCCGAGGATCACGATGACGTCCCGATCCAGCCACGCGTGGGAGCACACGATGCCTTCGAGATCGGCTCCGGACCAGGAACCGTCCAGCACCTCGAACGCCCCGGATTCATAGCCGAACGTCTCCATCAGCGAGGACAGCAGCTCTTCCGCCACCACCAGCACGCCGGCGGGGGTGCGCACGCGACGGTAGCGCATCAGCGGATGCAGGGCGATGGCCTGGTTCGCCGGCAGCGTCCAGGGCGTGGTGGTCCAGATGGCGAAGGCGCCGTCCCCGTCGTCCGGCAGCTTGCCCTTGGCGTCCTTGATGGGGAACTTCACGTA
>JAJDTQ010000062.1 GCA_022827045.1 Candidatus Binatia bacterium | reverse complement strand
GGTGAGCTCCATCGCGGCGCTGTCGACCTTCTATCCCGACTCCAAGAACATCTTCGACCCGGAGTCCCAGCGCAAACAGACATTTCGGCTGATGGGCAAGATTCCCACCCTGGCGGCCTTCGTCTACCGCCACGCCATGGGCCTGCCCTACGCCTACCCGGACAACGATCTCAGCTACACCGGCAACTTCCTCAACATGCTCTACAAGATGACCGAGTTGAAGTATTCGCCGGATCCGGTGCTGGAGAAGGCGCTGGACGTGCTCTTCATCCTCCACGCCGATCACGAACAGAACTGCAGCACCAACGCCATGCGCAGCGTCGGCAGTTCCCAGACCGACCCCTACTCGGCGTTAGCGGGCGCGGCCGCCGCCCTCTACGGGCCGCTTCACGGCGGCGCCAACGAAATGGTGCTGCGCATGTTGGCGGAAATCGGTTCCAAGGACAAGGTCCCGGCCTTCATCAAGGGGGTAAAGGCCGGCGAAGGGCGCCTCATGGGCTTCGGGCACCGCGTCTACAAGAACTACGACCCCCGTGCCAAGGTGATCAAGCGGATCGCCGACCAAGTGTTCGAGGTAACCGGGCGCAACCCGTTGCTGGACATCGCCCTTGAGCTCGAGCGCATCGCCCTGGAGGACGACTACTTCATCCAGCGCAAGCTCTACCCGAACGTCGACTTCTACTCCGGGCTCATCTACCAGTCCATGGGACTGCCCGTGAGCATGTTCCCCGTGCTCTTCGCCATCGCCCGGACCTCCGGCTGGCTCGCCCAGTGGATCGAGATGCTGGGGGATCCCGAGCAGAAGCTCGCCCGCCCGCGCCAGCTCTACCTCGGCTCGGACGTCCGCGACTACGTGCCCATGAACCGCCGACAGGCGGCGTAGGACGCGCGGCGGACCGCCGACCTTTCCGTGGCCGGCGTTTGCCGGCCGACCGATTGCTCCGCCCCGCGCGAATGAACTCATGACCCGACACCGCGTGACCCTGGGGTTGATCCAGTCCCGGGCGGTCGCAGACCCGGACCGTAACCTGGCCGCCGCCGCCCGGCGCATCCGCTTGGCCGCCGAGGGAGGTGCACGGATCGTCTGCGTCCAGGAGTTGTTCCGATCCCGGTATTTCCCGCAGGCCGAGGACACCGAAGCCTTCGCCCTGGCGGAGCCGATTCCCGGGCCCACCACCGAGCGCCTGTGTCCTTTGGCGCGGGAGCTGGAGGTGGTGATCGTGGCATCGGTGTTCGAGGCGCGCGCGCCCGGCGTCTACCACAACACCGCCCTGGTCATCGACGCGGACGGCGAGATCGTGGGCCGGTACCGCAAGATGCACATACCGGACGATCCGGGGTTCTACGAGAAATTCTACTTCACGCCCGGCGACCTGGGCTTCCGTACGTTCCAGACCCGCCATGCGCGAGTCGCCGTGCTCATATGCTGGGACCAGTGGTTCCCGGAAGCGGCGCGGCTGGCGTCCCTGGGCGGTGCCGAGATCATCTTCTATCCCACCGCCATCGGTTGGGGCGCCGGAGAGACCCGGGCCGAGCGCCGGACCCAGCGCGAGGCCTGGGAGTTGGTGCAGCGGTCTCACGCGGTGACCAACGGCGTCTACGTGGCCGCCGCGAACCGGGTGGGGCGCGAGGGGAAGATCACCTTCTGGGGCAGCTCCTTCGCCGCGGATCCCGCCGGCCGGGTCCTGGCTCAGGCCGGGACCGGCAAGCCGGAGACCCTGCTGGTGGACTGCGATCTCGGAGTCATCGCCGAAGCCCGTCAGAACTGGCCGTTCCTGCGGGACCGGCGTATCGACGCCTACGGCGGCCTCACCAGACACTTGCTGGATTGATCCGTGGGACGGGATGTCCGGTTGGCGGATCCGCGGGGCGCGGGCTATCGCATGCCGGCGGAGTGGGAGCCACACGCCGCCACGTGGCTTGCATGGCCGCACAACCTCGACACGTGGCCGGTCGATCTGGAGCGGGTGCGCGAAACCTGGTCGGAGATGATCCGTGCGCTGGTCGCGGGCGAGACCGTCAATCTCCTGGTCAACGACGCTTCCTCTGAGGCCGGGGCGGCGGCACGGCTCCGGCAAGGCGGAATCGACGCGGGCCGGGTCACCTTCCACCGCATTCCGACCGTCGACGTGTGGATACGGGACTACGGGCCGACCTTCATCACCCGCGCGGAGCCCTCGGCGGCGTTGGCCTTCGTCAACTGGCGGTTCAACGCTTGGGGACTGAAGTACCCCGACTACGTGGCGGACGACACCGTGCCGCTACGGATCAACGAGTCCCTGGGCCTGCCGGCGTTCTCGCCCGAGATCGTTCTGGAAGGGGGCTCCGTCGAGGTCAACGGCTCCGGTTGCTGTCTGGTCACCGAGCAGTGTTTGCTGAATCCCAACCGTAACCGCGGCCGTGGCAGGGAGGATATCGAGACGCTGCTGCGATCGGCGCTTGGGCTCCGGCGCACCGTCTGGCTGCCGGCGGGCATGGCGGGGGACGATACCGACGGGCACGTCGACAACCTCGCGCGCTTCGTCGACACGGAGACCGTCGTGTGCGTGGTCGAGGAGGACCCGCAGGACGAGAACCATCGCGCGCTTCAGGAAAACCACCGCTGCCTGGAGTCCGCCGCCGATGCGGGGGGACGGCGGTTGCGCGTCGTTCCGCTGCCGCAGCCCGATCCGGTGACGGCCGGAGGGACACGCCTGCCCGCGAGCTATGCGAATTTCTACATCGCCAACGGCGTGGTGCTGGTGCCGCTCTACGGCGGTCCCAAGGACCGTGTGGCGGTGGATACGCTGGCAAGGCTCTTCCCGGGCCGCCGGGTGGCGGGCATCGACGCGCGTGCGCTGATCCTCGGCCTCGGCGGCATCCACTGCGTCACCCAGCAACAGCCCTTGACTTGACGGGCCGCGCGGGTGTTATCTCACCAGATCATGCGCTGGACCCGGTAGTGGGCCTGGACGTACTCTTTGGCCGTGGTTTCGGCCGCGTCGGCACTCTCGCCGCTGAAACGAAGCGGCATGCCCGAGCGCGCCAGCACGAGGCAGGCATCGTCCAGCGCGGCGCCGCCAATGAGGACGGGGTAGGCGGCCCAAGAGCCGCTTTCCTCGACCGATCGTATCTCGACCCTGACGACGCCGTCGATGGAAGGAACGTGGATGTCCAGCTTCATGGGGGTGAGTCTTGCGTCCGGGCGGTGCCAAGTCAAGGTGTCCGCGGTCGACGGCCGGGTGACACGCCGTCGATGAAAGGTGCAGCACCGTGCCGACGCAACCCAGCAAACAGATAGAAACCATAGCCAACCCGCGTGAGGACCGGGACTACGAGGTGGCCATGGAGTGTCCGGAGTTCACCTGCGTGTGCCCCAAGACCGGGCAGCCGGACTTCGCCACCATCCGCATCCGCTACGTTCCCGGTCCGCGCTGCATCGAGCTGCTGTCGCTCAAGCTCTATCTGTGGTCGTTCCGCGAAGAGGGCGCCTTTCACGAAGACGTGGTCAACCGCATCCTCGACGACCTGGTGGCGGCCTGTTCGCCCAAATACATGAGCGTCACCGGCGACTTCAACGTGCGGGGCGGCATTCACACGGTGGTGACCGCGGAACACGGAACGGCACCGGGGGACTCCGGGAGAGAGCCGGGCGGGGAGTGAGCGATGGCTGACGCGACCGAAAGTCTGCATAGGCTCCCGCCCCAGAACCTGGAGGCGGAAGCCTCCATTCTCGGCGGCGTGCTGCTCGAGAACGAGGCCATCAACACGGTCATCGAGCTGGTCAACCCCGACGATCTCTACCGGGAGTCGCACCGCAAGATCTTCCGCGCCATGGTGGGACTCTGGGACCGCAACGAGCCGGTGGACCTCATCACGCTGAGCGACCACCTGAAGGCCAACGGCGACCTCGAAGCGGTGGGCGGCTCCGCCTATCTCGCCGAGCTCGCAAGCCAGGTCCCCACCGCCGCCAACATCGCCTACTACGCGCGTATCGTGAGGGAGAAGGCGATTCTCCGCCACCTGATCCGAGCGTCCACCGACATCGCCTCCCGCGGCCTGGAGGAGCGCGGCGACGTCGACGACTTCCTCGACGACGCCGAGCGCGCCATCTTCGACATCTCCGAAAAGCGCATCAACTCGTCCTTCGTGCGGGTCGGCGACGTCATGACCGAGACCATCAAGAAGGTCGACGAGCTCTATCAGCGCAAGGAGATGGTCACCGGCGTGGCCACGGGTTACCGCGACCTCGACCGGCTGACCGCGGGCTTCCAGCCCTCCGACCTGCTCATCGTCGCCGGCCGCCCGGGAATGGGCAAGACCGCGTTCGCCCTCAACATCGCCGTGAACGCGGCGTTCCGGGGCATCGGCGTGGCCGTCTTCTCCCTCGAGATGGCCATGGAACAGCTCGTCCTGCGGATGCTTTGCTCCGAGGCGCGGGTGGACCACTCCAGGCTCCGCACCGGTTATCTCAGGGACACCGAGTTCCCCGCGCTGGTGAAGGCCGCCGGGCGGCTGGGAGACGCGCCGGTCTACATCGACGACACTCCGGCGGTGACCGTGCTGGAGGTTCGCGCCAAGACCCGGCGGCTGGTGCGCGACCGCAGCCGCAAGATCGGGCTGGTGGTCGTCGACTACCTGCAGCTCATGCGCGCCCACCGCGACTCGCCCAACCGCGAGCAGGAGATCTCCGAGATATCGCGCTCCCTCAAGGCCCTGGCCAAGGAGCTGCAGGTTCCGGTGGTGGCGCTGTCGCAGCTCAACCGGCGGGTGGAGGAACGCGGCGACAAGCGCCCCGTGATGGCGGACCTGCGGGAGTCCGGCGCCATCGAGCAGGACGCCGACGTGATCATGTTCGTCTACCGGGACGACGCCTACGACGCCACCAAGAACCCCGGCGTCGCCGAGATCATCATCGCCAAGCAGCGCAACGGCCCGGTGGATACCCTCAAGCTGACTTTCCTGAAGGAATACACCCGCTTCGAGGACTACTCCGGTCGCGACGACGAAGGCTATTCGAACGCCGAAGAACACTCGTAGGGGCGGGCCCACGGGAGGTAGGCCCGGAACGGCGCGGTCATGAACGAAGAGGGAACCTTTGAGCGCGTCCTCGCTTCGCTGCACGAGGCGGCGCTCGATCCTGCCCGCTGGCCGGGCGCCTCCTTGCTCATCGACGAAGCCCTCGGCACGCACGGCAGCAGCTTGGTGTGTGCCGACGGCGAGTCGGTAGAGGACATCCGGTTCTATTCGGCATGGATCTGCCTCCGTGGAGAACGGCACCCGGAATTGGAGCGTCTCTACTTTGGGACCTACTATTCCTTGGACGAACAAATACCCCGCGTGCTGCGTTCGCCCTTCAACCGGTTGTTCCACATCACCGACTTCTACACCGAGAAGGAGCTGAAGACCTCCGAGGCGTACAACGCGCACCGGACTCATGCCCACGCCGGGAATGCGATCGAAGTGCGGCTCCGCGGGTCCAACGACTTGCGCATCCTGTGGCAAGTCAGCGACCCGGTGGACGGGGACAGCTGGTCGTCAGAGCAACTCGACCGGATTCGGGACCTCCTTCCGCACATCCGTCACGTTGTGCGCGTGCAGCAGACTCTGGCCGGCGCCGGCGCCCTGGGGGAGACGCTCACGGAACTGCTCGAGGCCTCCGGGCTGGGCGTCATGCACCTCGACGGGCGCGGGCGGGTCGTGGCGGTGAACGACCAGGCCCGGGACCTGCTGCGGACCGGCGACGGCGTGCTCGACAGGGACGGGTTGCTGTTTGCCCGCTTGCAACGGGACAACGACGATCTCCGGAGGCTCCTGAACCGCGCGTTGCCGCCATTCGGAGTTCGGGGCGCCGGCGGGTCGACGATCGTGAGACGTGAGGACAACCTGCCGCCGCTGGTGCTGCATGTGCATCCGGTGGAGTGGCAGAAGACAGACTTTCCGTTCTCGCCGGTCGCGGCGCTGGTGCTGGTCGTAGACCCGGTGAGCGGGACCGCCTTCGACCCCGCGGTGGTTGCGGCGGCTCTCGACCTCACCGGGATGGAGAGCCGGGTCGCGGTCCTGCTCGCCCAGGGCATGAGCGTGCGCGAGATCGCGACGACCACGGGCCGCAAGGAGAGCACCATCCGCTCGCACGTGAAGCACATTTTCGCAAAACACGGGCTCTCGCGGCAGGCGGAGCTGGTGCGGCTGGTGGGCCTTCTGGCCCGCGCTCCCAAGGCCTGACGTTAACAGCAAGGGAAACCGCAGGGCAGCACGGACCTCCTCCTTCGTTCTCAAGCGTACGCCCGAAGGGTCCGGAAAACGCGCCCCTACATTGCCTCCTCGGGGTTCAGATCGAGAACGCTTCGCACCCGCGCCGCGGCGTCTCCGCCGCGGGTGAGGTAGCTGATCATGGCTGCGGCGTCGGCCCCGTTGCTCCACGTCTGCACGACGTTCTCGGCGGTGATGCCGCCGATGGCGACGATGGGCAGGCTCACCCGCCGCCGCACCGACGCCAGCATCGAGAGGCCGCGGGTCTCGTAGCCGGTCTCCTTGGTGCGGGTGGGGAACATGGGCCCGAAGCCGATGTAGTCGGCGCCGCCCCGTTCCGCCTCCTCCGCCTGCTCCACGCTGTGGGTCGAGACGCCGATGAGCCTCTTTCCCACCAGCGGCCGCGCCGCTTCCAGCGGCAGGTCTTCCTGTCCCAGGTGCACGCCGTCGGCGTCGGCGGCAAGGGCGATGTCGACCCGGTCGTTGACTATGAAGAGGCAACCGGCGCGGGAGGTGCGTTCGCGGGCGGTCAGGGCCAGCCGCAGGAACTCGTCCGCCGGCCGTTCCTTCACTCTCAACTGGAGCACCGAGACGCCCCCCGCCAGCATGGCGTCGAGGACCGGCGCGAACGGACGGTCCCCGGTCTGGTCGGGGTCCAGGATGGCGTAGAGTCGCGACGGAAGAACGCTCACGGCTCCCGCTTCACGGTGATCTTGAGGTCCGTGATCTTCTTCCGCAGGGTATTGCGGTTGATGCCGAGGAGTTGGGCGGCGCGGATCTGGTTGCCCCGGGTAGCCTGCAGGGTCAGCTCGATGAGGGGCCGCTCCACCCGCGCCATGACCACGGAATAGAGGTTCTCCACCTGGACGCCGCGGGTGCGCCGGAAGTAGTCCGCGAGCTTGCCCCGGATGATTTCCTCCAGCGACAGGCTGTCGTAGTCGTTGGACGCGGACTCGGGCGCGCTCGACAGGGCGAAGTCCCTCGACGACAGGATCGGTCCCGGCGACAGCACCGCCGCGCGGATGATGACGTTCTCCAGCTCGCGCACGTTGCCCGGCCAGTCATACTGCTGAAGCTCCTTCAACGCGTCCGGCGACACCCCCGACACCTGCGTGCCCATGTCGCTGTTGACCTTGGCGATGAAGAAGTCCACCAGGGAAACGAGATCGGTGCTCCGCTCCCGCAACGGCGGGATTTGGAGCGGTATGACGTTCAGACGGAAGTAGAGGTCGTCCCGGAAACGGTTCTCGTGCACCGCTTTTTCCAGGTCCTGGTTGGTGGCCGCCAGCAGCCGGGCGTCGGACTGGAGCATGTCCTTTCCGCCCACCCGCCGGTACGAGCCGTCCTGCAGCACCCGCAGCAGCTTGGTCTGAAGCTCCAGCGGAAGCTCGCCGATCTCGTCGAGGAAAAGCGTTCCTCCCTGGGCCAGCTCGAAGGTCCCGAGATGCCGTTCCAGCGCCCCGGTGAAAGCGCCTTTCTCGTGGCCGAACAGCTCGGATTCGAGCAGGTCCCTGGGAATCGCCGCGCAGTTCACGGGCACGAAGGGTTTGTCCCAGCGCGGCGAGTTGTAATGGATCGTCTTCGCCACCAGTTCCTTGCCGGTGCCGCTCTCCCCGTGGATCAGGATCGTGGTGTCGGTGCCGGCCACCTGTCCGATGGTCTTGAAGACCTGCTGCATGGCCGCGCTGGTGCCGATCATGTTGACGCCGGGCTCGTACTGTTTCTTGACCTCCTTCTTGAGATCGCTGAGCTCCCGGGTCAGTTGGCGCCGGTCCAGCGCCCGCTCCACCACCACCATCAGGACATCGAGGTCGAACGGCTTCGTGAGGTAGTCGAAGGCGCCGGCCTTCATGGCATCGATGGCGTTGCGCATTGTGTTCTGCGCGGTCATGACGATGAACGGCGTTTGAAGGCCGGATTCCTTGGCGAAGTCCAGGAGCATGAGCCCCTCGATATCCGGCAGCCCGATGTCCAGCACAACGGCGTCGAACCCGAGGCGCGGCCAGGTGGTGGTGGCGGTAGCGGCCTCCTCCATGAGTTGCCGAGCCTCCGCTCCCGTCGTGGTGGCCGCCACCCAGTATCCCTGGCCCTCCAGTGCCTTCCTGAGCACGCGGCTCAGCGACTCGTCGTCTTCCACCAGCAGGATACGGCCCTGTTCCATGGCGTCTAATCGGGTTGGGCAGGCAACGAAACCCTGAACACCGATCCTTCTCCCAGTTGGCTTTCCGCTCCCAGGCGGCCGCCGTGCTCCTTGATGGTGCGGTCGCAGATGGCCAGCCCCAGGCCGGTTCCGCGGCGCTTCCTGGTGAAGAAAGGCGAGAAGATGTCGGGGAGGTCGTCCTCGTCAATGCCCGAACCGTCGTCCCGGAAGTCCACGCTCACGAACTTGGTGGCGCTGGACTGGCCAGTGCGGAGAAAGAAGTCCGTTTCGATGCGGGTGGTTACGGCGACACTGGTGGGCTTGGCCTGGAGCGCGTTCTCCACCAGGTTCAGGAACACCTGTATCAGCCGGCTGCGGTCTCCGATGATCATCGGCAGGCTGGGGTCGAAGAAACGTTGGACGCGGACCTTGGCGGCGGTCGCCGCATGGACCTCCAGCCTGAGGACGTGCTCCAGCAGCTCGTGGACGTTCAGCGGCTCCACCTGGAGCCCGGCGGGACGAGCCAGGTCCAGGAGCTGGTCCAGGAGCTGGTTCACCCGGTCCACCTCCCGGATCATGATGTCGGTGTTTTCCAGCAGCGAGGCGTCGTGCGCCACCTCGGCGCGGATCAGTTGGGCCGCTCCCTTGATCCCCCCCAGAGGATTCTTGATCTCGTGCGCCAGGCCCGCCGCCAGCTTGCCCAGCAGAGCCAGCCGGTCCGAGCGCCGCAGGTCCTCCTCCATGGCCTGCCTCAGGGTCCGGTCGCGGAGCAGCAGCACGCTGCCGGCGAGCCGGCCGTCCTGATCCCGGAGGGGCGACACCAGAGCGCTCACGGGTACGCTCCTTCCCCGCGGCTTGACGAACTCGTTCTCCGCCCGGCAGGTGCTCTCGTTCGGGCCGAGGCTGTTGTCGATCATGTCCAGCAGCCATCGGTTGGCGCCGAAGAGGTCGTCGGAAGCCCTCGCCAGCAGCTTGCGCGCGGAGAGCCCGGTAAGGGTTTCCGCGGCCTGGTTCACGAAAGAGACGGCGCGTGACAGGTCCACCACCATGACGGCGTCTTCCAGGCTGGTGAGAACGTCCTGCCAGGAAACCGCCGCCGAAACGTCGCTTGGGTGCGTTGCGGTGGGCATGGGCCGAGGCTTCAACATGGGTGGCTTCAGACACGGGATGATAGCCCGTGTGCGGGCGGGTTTCAAACCCGCCCGAGCTCTCCGCGAAAGGGCCCGCGGGAACTCCTGGTTTGCATTGGGGCGCGTCATTGTTGTAAAAGAATAGGCATCAGTGGGCGCCTTGCCCGCTTTTTTATTTGAGGTGCCGATGGCGAGAAGCGAGACGCTGGACCGCCTCTGGGTGCTGGTGGATCCGCTGGCCGCGGGCGAGGGATTGGAGGTGGTGGACATCGAGCTTCGGCACGAGGGGAGATCGGGCCGCGTGCTGCGCGTCTACCTGGATCGACTCGAGAAGCGGCACGAAGACGAGGCGCCGGGCGTGGATGAGTTGAGCCGGGTCAGCAGGGAACTGAGCGATATTCTCGATGTCCATGACGTGGTGGAGGGATCCTACACCCTGGAGGTTTCTTCGCCCGGCATCAACCGGCCGCTCAGGAAGCCGGAGCATTTCGCCCGGTGCGTCGGGCAGAAGGTCCGGGTCCATACCGGCGAGATGATCGGCGGCCGCAGAAATTTTCTCGGACCGCTGCACGACACCGGCGGGGACGGTGTCGTGGTGCTGCAGGACGGGCGCGAGGTGTTTATCCCGTTCGGCCTTATCGTGAGGGCCAACGTCGAGTACGACTGGGCGTCATCAAGGTGATCCGGTAAAGCGGGGTTAGGGGATAGAGATGCAGCAGGATCTGGTTCGAGTCATCGAGCAGGTGACGAAGGAAAAGGGCATCGACAAGGAGATCCTCGTCGAAGCCATCGAGTCCGCCATGGTGTCGGCGGCCAAGAAGACGTTCGGAGCGGAGCGGACCTTCGAGGCTCAGTACAACCCCGATATCGGGGAGGTCGAGATTTTCGAGGCCAAGGTGGTGGTGGACGACGTCGCCGACCCCGACCTCGAGATCGATCTCGACGAGGCGCGGGAAACGCTGGATCCGGACGTGGAGCTGGGCGACGAGCTGCTGATGAAAATCGATGCCACGGTGTTCGGCCGCATCGCCGCCCAGGCGGCCAAGCAGAACATTGTGCAGCGGGTGCGGGACGTCGAGCGCGAGATCATCTTCAACGAGTTCAAGGACCGCCAGGGCGAACTGGTGCACGGCATCGTGCAGCGTTTCGAGAAGAACAACATCATCGTGAACCTCGGCAGGACCAATGCGATCCTGCCGGAAAAGGAGCAGGTGCCGCGGGAGCGCTATCGGCAGGGCGACCGCATCCGCGCCTACATCGTCAGCGTCGAGATGACCAGCCGCGGCCCGCAGATCGTTCTTTCACGCACCCACCCCGGCATGCTGATCAAGCTGTTCGAGCAGGAGGTCCCGGAGATCTACGAAGGCATCGTCGAGGTCAAGGGAGCGGCCCGCGAGCCGGGCGGCCGGGCGAAGATCGCCGTGACCTCCAACGACCCCGACGTGGATCCGGTGGGCGCCTGCGTGGGCATGAAGGGGACCCGGGTGCAGTCGGTGGTTCAGGAGTTGCGGGGAGAGAAGATCGACATCGTCCACTGGATCCCCGAGCAGGCGGAGTATGTCTGCCGGGCGCTGGCCCCGGCCAAGGTCACCAAGATCCTGCTGGACGAAGACGCTCACACCATGGAGGTCATCGTTCCCGACGAGCAGCTTTCGCTCGCCATCGGCCGCAAGGGCCAGAACGTCCGGCTGGCATCCCGGCTAACCGGCTGGGGCATCGACGCCCGCAGCGAGTCGGAGGCGGACGAGGAGAGCCGGGTGGCGAGGCAGTCGCTGTCCGCGATCCCGGGCGTAAGCGAGGTGATGGCGGAGCTGCTCTACCAGTCGGGGTTCAAGTCCGCCGAGGACCTGTCGGAGGCCGAGCCGGCCACCATCAACGAGATCACCGGCATCGAGCCGGAGAAGGCCTCGGCGATCCTGGAGGCGGCCGCGCAGCACGTGGAGGAAGAGCGCGAACGGGCGGCCCGGGAGGCGGAAGAGGCCGCGCGGGAGGCGGAGGAGGCAGCGGCCGAGACCGGAGGGGCGGTGGAGATGGAAGGCGAGTCCGTCGAGACGGAAGGCGGTCCCGTGGGCACGGCGGACGAAACCGCGGCGGCGGAAGGCGAACCCCTGGAGACGGTGGAAGAAACGGCGGCCGCGGAGACCGCCTCGGCAGGGGAAGCCGTGGAGGAGCCGGCCGCGGCGTCGGATGAGGAGGAGACGGAGTCGAGCTCTCCGCAGGGGGCTTGAAGCGGCACGCCGGGAATGAGCGCCCGTTCGCCGGTACGGACGTGCCTGGGTTGCGGTCAGCGCGACGACAAGGCCGTCTTGCTGCGGATCACGGTGACGGAGAACGGTCTGCAACCGGAAGATTTCAGGGGACGAGGAGGCTACCTGCATGACAGCGAGGATTGTTGGCGAGCTTTCCTGAAACGGAAGAGTGTCTATCGGGCGTTCCGTCGCGATCTGCCCCGTAAGGATCGGGAGGAACTGTTGGGAAGGCTTCGGGCCCAACGGAGTGGGAAATGAGCAAAGTGAGAGTGCACCAACTGGCCAAGCAGCTCGAGATCGAGCCGAAGGATCTCATCGCCCAACTCGAAAAGATCCGGATCCGCGGCAAGAAGCCTCAGAGCTCCCTCGAAGAGTCGGAAGTCGAGGCGGTCAAGGCGGCCCTCGCCGCCATGGAGAAGCCGAAGGTCACCGTTGGCGAGGAACGCGTCGTCGTCGATCGCACGATTACGGCCGAGGACCAGGACATGGGCGAGGTGCAGGCGCACGAGAAGGTGGTCGAGCGCCGCGTCCGCGCCAACGTCATCCGGCGCCGCAGAAGCACGGTCGAGCTGGTCACCCGCAGGCCCATTCATCCGGTGGAGCGGGAGGAGCCGGAGGCAGAGGCCGAGGAAGCCTTGGAGGCGGCCGTCGAGGCCGCGTCTGCGGAAGCCGCCCCGCCTGAAACACCGGTTACCGAACCCGCGCCTCGCGAGGCGGCGGCGGAGGCCGTCCCATCCGAGGGAGCTCCCGAGGAAGCCGCGCCCGCGGGAATCGAGGTCGAACCGCCCGCCGCCGAGCAGGTCGATGCTCCGCCCGTCGCCGTCGACACGGAGGAGGCGGCCGAGGCCGAAGCTCCGGGCGCCGCCGAGGTTCAGGCGGAAACCGGACAGGGGGCAGGGTCGGAGGAGCCCGCGTCGCCGGCCCCGGCAGAGGAGCTCGAGCCGGCGTCGCCGGAGGCGGCCGAGGCGGCCAGCGGCGCCAACGGCGTCGCCGCTCCCGCGGAAGAGGACGCCGAGGCGACGCCGGGGCAACCAGCCACCGTCACCGGGCCGCGGATCCTCGGCCGTATCGACTTGAGCCGGAAGGCGACACCGGCGCCGGCAAAGTCCGCGCCCTCCAAGACGGCGGCTCCGGCGACGGCGCGCGACGGGCAGCAGCCGGCGGAAGCCGACGGACAGGACAAGGCCGGCAAGGGCGCCAAGGGCAAGAAACGGGTCATCCGGAAGCAGGAAGTCATCGAGCTCAAGGAGCGCGAGTTCCGGTCTCCGCGCGGCCGCGTGCTCAGGAAGAAGCGCGCCCTGCCCGGCAAGGAGCAGAAGAAGACCGAGATCACGGTGCCCGCGGCCCGCAAGCGGGTCATCCGCATGGACGAGGCCATCACCGTGGGCGAGATGGCCAAGGACATGGGCATCAAGGCCGGCGAGGTCATCAAGAAGCTCATGGGCCTCGGCATGATGGCAACCATCAACCAGGTGCTGGATTACGACACCGCGACCCTGGTGGCCAACGAGTTCGACTACCAGGTCGAGAACGTCGGCTTCGACGTCGAGACCGCGCTCCAGGACCAGCACGAGGTCACCGATCCCGAGGAGGCGCGGGAACCGAGGCCCCCGGTGGTCACCATCATGGGCCACGTGGACCACGGCAAGACGTCGTTGCTGGACGCCATCCGCAGCACCAACGTGACCGACGCCGAGGCGGGCGGAATTACCCAGCATATCGGCGCCTACCACGTACGGCTCGACGGCAGGGGCGTGACCTTCCTCGACACGCCCGGACACGAAGCCTTTACCGCCATGCGCGCGCGGGGCGCCAAGGTCACCGACATCGTGGTGCTGGTGGTGGCCGCCGACGACGGCGTCATGCCGCAGACCATCGAGGCGGTGGATCACGCCCGCGCGGCCGAGGTTCCGATCATCGTGGCCGTGAACAAGATCGACCGTCCCGACGCCGACCCCGAGCGCGTCCAGCGCGGTCTGGCCGACCATGGCCTGGTGCCCGAGGCGTGGGGCGGCGACACGATCTTCGTGCCGGTTTCGGCCGTGACCCGCGAGGGTTTGCCCGGCCTGATGGAGATGCTGCTGCTTCAGGCGGACCTGCTGGAGCTCAAGGCCAACCCCAACAAGCTGGCCCGCGGCGCGGTCGTCGAGGCCAAGCTGGAGCGGGGCCGTGGCCCGGTGTCCACCGTGCTCGTGCAGGAAGGGACGCTCAAGGTGGGGGATCCCATCTTCGCCGGTCCCCATCACGGCAAGGTGCGGGCCATGATCGATGACCAGGGACGCAAGGTCGACAGCGCGACGCCGTCCATACCGGTGGAGATCCTGGGCCTTCAGGGAGTGCCGCAGGCCGGCGAGGGCTTCTCGGCGCTCACCGACGAGGGCACGGCCAGGCAGTTCGCCGAGTACCGGGAGACGCAGCAACGGGAGGCCGAGCTGGCCAAGACCAGCAAGGTGTCCCTCGAGGAGTTCTACGACCAGATCAAGGCCCACGAGGTCAAGGAGCTGCGGGTTGTGGTGAAGGGCGACGTCCACGGCTCCGTGGAGGCCCTGAACGAGGCGGTGACGCGGCTCTCCACCGACGAGGTGAAGATCCGGGTGATCCACGGCTCAGTGGGCGGCATCACCGAGAGCGACGTGCTCCTGGCCAGCGCCTCCAACGCCATCGTCATCGGCTTCAACGTGCGACCCGAGCCCAAGGCCACGAACCTCGCGGTGCAGCAGGGCGTGGACGTGCGCCTCTACACCATCATCTACGAGGTCATCGACGACATCCGCTCGGCCATGGAAGGGCTCCTGGAACCGGTCTTCCGCGAGGAATTCCACGCCCGCATCCAGGTCCGGGAGGTGTTCAATATCCGCGGCGTGGGCACCATCGCGGGTTGTGCGGTCACCGACGGCAAGATCATGCGGTCGAGCTTGATACGCCTCCTGCGCGACCAGGTGGTGGTGCACGAGGGCCGGCTCTCGAGCCTGAAGCGCTTCAAGGACGACGTGCGCGAGGTGGGAACGGGTTACGAGTGCGGCATCGCCATCGACGGCTACCAGGACGTCAAGGTAGGCGACGTCATCGAAGGATTCGAGAAGGTGCCCATCGCGCGGGGAGCCGCGCGAGTGGACGGCGGGGGCGCCCAGCTCTCGGCGGACCGGTAGCCCTCACCCCAACCCTCTCCCAGAGGGAGAGGGGGCCGAACTATAGCCCCTCTCCCTCTGGGAGAGGGTGGCCGAAGGCCGGGTGAGGGTCTCGTGTCGCGCATTCCGTGATTCCGACCGGGAAGCGTCATGGTGGTCGGCGTTCTCAAGATCGCGTTGATCCTGCCGGAGAACCATTCCCTCAAGGGCAAGAGATCGGTCCTGCGGAAGATCCAGGCCCGGGTTTCCAACAAGTTCAACATCTCGGTAACGGAGTGCGGCGACCAGGAACTGTGGCAGCGCGCGCTGCTGGGGTTCGGCGTCGTCGGCAGCAACGCCAGGATCGTCGAGGCCACGCTTCGGCAGGTGGTCGAGTTCGTGGACCGGCTGGGCCTCGCCGAGATCGGCGAGTCGGACATCCGTATCCTTCACGAATAGCCGCCTGCCAGGCCGTGTCGAGACATCCCCCTCTCCCCCTGGGAGAGGGTCGGGGTGAGGGTCGAGGCTTCATGAGGAATCGTCAAAAGGCAGAAGGCTCTCGTTCGCAGCGGGTCGGCGAGTTGTTGATCGAGTTCGTCTCGCGGCTGCTCGCGCGCACGCTCGATGATTCACGGGTGCAGGGGGTTACGCTCACCGGCGTGGACGTCAGACCCGACCTGAAGCACGCCAGGATCTTCTTCACGGTGCGCGACGGCGCTTCGTCGAAGGATGAGGCGCTCGCGGGCCTGCGCGGGGCCGCCGGCTTCATTCGCGGCCGCATCGCCGCCGACCTCAAGCTTCGTTACGTCCCGGTCTTGGAGTTCGTCTACGACGAGGCGCCGGACCGGGCCCGCCGCATCGACGACCTGCTCAAGGACGTGACGGCGAAAGAGTAAGGCGGGCAATCATGAAACTGGTCAGGAGCGGCATCCTGCTGGTGGACAAGCCGGAAGGCCCTTCCTCGGCCCGGGTCGTCGCCGCCGCGAAGCGGATCACCGGGGCGCGGAAGGTCGGCCACCTCGGCACGCTCGACCCGTTCGCTTCCGGCCTCCTGCCGCTGGCGGTCAACGAAGGAACCAAGATCGCGCAGTACTTCCTGGACGCGGACAAGGGCTACAGCGGCGTGATCACGCTGGGAGCCGAGACCGACACCCAGGACCGCACCGGCAACGTCTTCTCCCGGCGCGAGCCGCCGCGCCTCGGTACGGCTGAGGTCGAGTCCCTGCGCCGCGAGTTCAGCGGTTCGCTCCAGCAGGTGCCGCCGATGTATTCGGCGCTCAAGAAGGACGGTTCCCGGCTCTACGAGCTGGCGCGCAAGGGGCTGGAGGTGGGGCGGAAGCCCCGCCCCGTCCGGATCGATCTCACCCGGCTGGAGCAGGTGAGCCCCGCCGAGCTGGAGTTCGAGCTCACGTGCTCCAAGGGGACCTACGTGAGGACCCTGGCGGCCGATATCGGCCGCACCCTGGGGTGCGGCGCCTACCTGAGCCGTCTCCGCCGGGTGGCGTCCGGCCGGTTCCGGATCGCCGACGCCGTGCTCCTGGACGACCTCGAAGCGCTCGAGGACGGCGACGCCGTTCCCCTGGTGCCGTTGAACGACGCCTTGGCACACCTGGATTGCGCCGTTCTGGAGGCGGCGGCGGCGGATCGGCTCCGGCGCGGCATCCAGGGCGTCCTGGCGGAGGTCGCGGATCCCGCGGCCGCCGAGACCACCCGCCGGGTGGTGGATCCGGAGGGTCACCTGGTGGCGCTGATAGGGTGGGAGAAGGCCGCGGAGGCATGGCGGCTCCTGCGGGTTTTCGACGATCGGCCCTGACCGGGCAGCTTTACAGGCGCGGGACCCGTATGCTACAAACCATGTGAAATAGAGAAAAAGGGAGAAAGAAAAGGGTCAGATGGAATCAGCTCGGGAGCAGACCAGCGAGACGGTCAAGAAATTCAGACTCCACGACACCGACACCGGTTCGCCTGAGGTGCAGGTCGCCATTCACAGCCACCGCATCGCTTACCTGACAGAGCATCTGAGAACTCACAAAAAGGACCATCACACGCGGATGGGCCTGCTCAAGCTCGTCGGAAAAAGGCGGCGGCTTCTGGATTATCTCAAGAAGACGGATGTTCAGAGGTATCAGACTTTGATCCAGCGTCTGGGTATTCGCCGCTAGAATACCCGTTGCTGGCGTCCCTTCCCGCGTTCTTCTCTTCAGCCCCCACTACCCTTGAGGGGATACCTGTATGCACACAAAGATCGAGTTGGATTATTGCGGCCGGCCGCTGTGTATCGACCTGGGGAAGGTCGCCGGGCAGGCCGACGGTGCCGCGCTCGTACGCTTCGGCGAGACCGTGGTCCTGGCCACGGCCGTGGCCTCCAAGGATGTCCGGGAAGACATCGACTTCTTTCCGCTCACCGTCGACTACCAGGAAAAGACGTTCGCCGCGGGGCGGATCCCCGGCGGCTTCTTCAAGCGTGAGGGCCGCCCGTCGGAAAAGGAGATCCTCACCTGCCGGCTGATCGACCGTTCCATCCGTCCGCTGTTCGGCGGCGGGCTCAAGGCCGAGACTCAGGTCATCGTCACCGTGCTTTCCGCGGACGGCGAGAACGACACCGACATGGTGTCCATGTTCGGCGCCTCGCTGGCGCTGGAGATCTCCGACATCCCGTTCCAGGGGCCGCTGGCGGGCGTCCGGGTCGGCAGGATCGACGGCGAGTGGGTCATGAACCCGCTCGTGAGCGAGATCCCGCAAAGCGACGTCAACATTTTCCTCTCGGGGACCCGGGACGGCATCGTGATGGTGGAAGGCGGCGCGGCCATGGTGCCCGAGGAGGGTGTGCTGGAGGCCCTGTTCAAGGGACACGAGGCGATCCAGCCGCTCATCGACCTGCAGCAGAAGCTCAAGGACCAGCTTGGCAAGACCAAGCGCGTACCGCCCCCCGAGGCAAAGGACGAATCGCTGGCGGCTCGGGTCCGGGAACTGGGCCAGGAGAAGGTCAGGGAGGCGGTCACCATCGCCGACAAGAAGGAACGCAACGCCCGCATCAGCGAGGTGGGCGGCGAGGTCATGACAGCCGGATCGGAGGAGTTTCCCGGCCGTGAGAAGGAGGTCAAGGGCGCCTTCAAGGACCTTGAGAAGTTCCAGCTCCGGGACCTCGTGCTGCAGCAGCGCAAGCGCATCGACGGGCGCGGGCTCAAGGACGTGCGCCCCATTACCTGCGAGGTCGGCCTGTTGCCGCGCACCCACGGTTCGGCGCTCTTCACCCGGGGCGAGACCCAGGGGTTGGTGGTAGCCACCCTCGGCACGGCCGCCGACGTCCAACGGATCGACGCGCTCACCGGCGAGCAGTTCAAGAAGTTCATGCTGCATTACAACTTCCCGCCCTACAGCACCGGCGAGGTCAAGTTCCTCCGCAGCCCGGGCCGGCGCGAGATCGGCCACGGCGCCCTGGCGGAACGCGCGCTGCTCGCGGTCCTTCCCGAAGAGGACGAGTTCCCGTACACGCTGCGCGTGGTTTCGGAGATCCTGTCGTCCAACGGCTCCACCTCCATGGCCAGCGTCTGCGGCGGCTCGCTGTCGTTGATGGATGCCGGCGTGCCGATCAAGGCGCCGGTGGCGGGCATCGCCATGGGCCTGATCAAGGAAGCGGACGAGGTACGGGTGCTGACGGACATTCTCGGCGACGAGGACCACTTGGGCGACATGGACTTCAAGGTGGCCGGCACCCGCGACGGCATCACCGCGCTGCAGATGGACATCAAGATCACCGGCGTCACCCGGGAGATCATGCAGGAAGCCCTCTACCAGGCCCGGGAAGGGCGGCTGCACATCCTGGACATCATGGACGCCACGCTGTCGGAAGCGCGCAAGGATGTTTCCCGCCATGCGCCGCGGATCACCACCATCAAGGTCCGGCCGGACAAGATCCGCGACATCATCGGACCGGGAGGCAAGGTCATCCGCGGCATCGTCGAGGCCACCGGCACCAAGATCGACGTGCAGGACGACGGCACCGTGACCGTGGCTGCTGTCGACGAGGCAGGAAGCCGCAGAGCCATCGACATGATCGAGGGCATCGCCGCCGAGGTGGAGATCGGCAGGATCTACAAGGGCACCGTCCGGCGCGTGATGGACTTCGGCGCGTTCGTTGAGATCCTTCCGGGCACCGACGGGCTGGTGCACATCTCGCAGATCGCCGACGACCACGTTCGCCGCGTGAGAGACGTGCTCAACGAGGGTGACGAGCTGATGGTCAAGGTGCTGGACGTGGACCGGCAGGGCAAGATCCGGCTCAGCCGCAAAGAGGCCCTCAAGGAAGAGCAACAGTCCGAGCGGGTGTAGGGCAGGTTCCGAAGCTGCTCGTCGCGGGCGGTTCCACGGATTTCGCAGGGGCGGGTCTCGAACCCGCCTGTGTCCGTATTCACTTCCAATGTTCGACAAGAGCGTTCTGGACAACGGCATCAGGATTCTGACGGAGCAGCGCACCGGGACCCGGGCGGTGAGCCTGGGCGTCTGGGTGCAGAACGGCTCCCGTCACGAGGAACGCCGGCAGGGCGGACTGTCACACTTCGTCGAACACCTGCTGTTCAAGGGAACCGAGAGGCGTAGCGCGCAACGGATCGCCGAGGAAATGGACACCGTCGGCGGCTTCATCAACGCCTTCACCGGCCGGGAGACTACCTGTTACTACGCCAAGGTGGTGGACGAGCACCTGCCGCTGGCGGTCGACGTCCTCAAGGACATCTTCCTCAACTCGGTGTTCGATCCCGACGAGATCGAGCGCGAGCGGACGGTGATACTCCAGGAGATCGCCTCTGCGGACGAGAACCCCGAGGATTTCGTCCACGACCTGTTCAGCCGCGACTATTTCGGGGACCATCCGCTGGGCCGGCCGATCAGCGGGGAAGCGGAAACGGTCAACGGTTTCACCCGCGACGACCTGGTCGGCTTCATGGCGGAGCGGTATCTTCCGGGCAGGGTGATCATCGCCGGCGCCGGCAACCTCTCGCACGCCGAGTTGGTGGACGCGCTAGCCGGCGAGTTCGGCGCGCTTACGTCCCGTCCGCTGGAGGGCGCGGGCGCTCCTCCGGAGATCGGCCACGGCCTGTTCCAGCATCCCAGGGAGCTGGGGCAGGTGCACATCTGTCTCGGGGCGCCGGGACTGCCTCACGGCGATCCGCGGCACTACGTCGCGTACGTGCTCAACACGCTCTTGGGCGGCGGCATGAGCTCGCGCCTCTTCCAGGAGATCCGCGAGCGGCGCGGCAAGGCCTACTCGGTCTATTCCTTTCTGTCCTCGTACCGTGACGTGGGCTACCTCGGCGTCTACGTCGGCACCAAGGCGGAATGGACCCGGGAGGTCATCGACCTGGCCCTGGAGGAGATGTTCAAGGTGGCGAAGGGGGACGTGACCGAGGCGGAGCTTGCGCGGGCGCGGAACCAGCTCATCGGCAATACCCTGCTGGGCCTCGAGTCCGCGGACTCGTGGATGAGTCACATGACCCGGTGCGAGATGCACCACGGCAGGCAGATATCGCTGGACGAGATCGCCGAGGGCGTCCGCGCCGTGTCCCTCGACGCCGTCGAGGCCCTGGCCCGGGAGTGCTTCGTCGCCGGATCCATGACCGCCACCGTGCTGGGCGACCTTGACGGGCACAGCGTCGAAGGGCTACCGTTTGGCACGGCCGCACCCAAGGCCGTCGCCGGCGTCAACCACTGACAATGCCCCTCTCCCTATGGGAGAGGGCGGCTGAAGGCCGGGTGAGGGAGCTCGAATCACCTGTCCGCTGCGAGACCAGCGGGCTGCTTGGCACGGAACATCCCTCACCCCGACCCTCTCCCGGAGGGAGAGGGGGCCGGAGGGGCTCATGGCCGACGTCAAGTCATCACCGGCCGTTCAACCGCCCCCGCGGACGAGATGAGGGTCCATGGCTGAAGTCAAGGTCGCGATCAAGCGGGTGCGGCGCGGCGAGCCGGCGGTTCCGCTGCCCCGGTACATGACCGAGGGCTCGGCGGGCCTGGATGTCGCGGCGGCGATCGAGGATGACGTCGTGCTGGCGCCGCTGGAGCGGGCGCTCATACCGGCGGGCTTCGCCTTGGCGCTGCCCGCGGGTTTCGAAGCCCAGATCCGTCCGCGGAGCGGCTTGGCGCTCAAACACGGCGTAACCTTGGTGAACAGCCCCGGTACCATTGATTCGGACTACCGGGGCGAGGTTCAACTGGCTATGATCAACCTGGGCTCCGAGCCGGTGACCATCCGTCGCGGCGACCGGATTGCCCAGATGGTGGTCCAGCGCGTCGCCCGGGTGCGCTGGGAAGAGGTAGACGAGTTGCCGGCGTCAGCGCGCGACGCCGGAGGCTTTGGACACACCGGCGCCGAAGAAGCGGCGGAGCCCGGCACTCCGACTCCCTCCCCCTCCGGGAGAGGGCAGGGGTGAGGGGCTGCCGGGAATGCCCGTGAAATGATCGAACGCTACACACGCCCCGCGATGGCGCGGATATGGTCGGAGGAGAACCGCTTCGCCAAGTGGCTGGAGATCGAGATCCTCGCCACCGAGGCCCTGGCCGGCATGGGCAACGTGCCCGCGGACGCACCGGCGCGTATCCGGGAGAACGCTCGCATCGACGTAGCCCGCATCCGCGAGATCGAGCGCGAGGTCCATCACGAGGTCATCGCGTTCCTGCGCTGCCTGGCGGAGTCCATCGGCGACGACGCCCGCTTCGTGCACGTCGGCATGACCTCGTCGGACGTCATGGACACGGGGTTCTCGCTGCAGCTCAAGGACGCCAGCGCGCTCCTGCTCGAGGACGTGCGCGAGTTCCTGTCGGTGCTGCGTGAGCAGGCGTTCCGCTACAAGGACACGCCGATGATGGGCCGCACCCACGGGATCCACGCCGAGCCCATCACCTTCGGCCTCAAGATGGCCCTGTGGCACGAGGAGATGCGCCGGAACCTGGCGCGGCTGGAGGGCGCCGCAGGCGAGATCAGTTGCGGCATCATCTCCGGCGCGGTGGGCACCTACGCGCAGGTCCCCCCGGAAGTGGAGGCCTACGTGTGCAAGGCCGCGGGCATCACCCCCGATCCGGTGTCGAATCAGATCATCCAGCGCGACCGCCACGCTTACTTCTTCAGCGTCCTGGCGGTGCTGGCGAGTTCCATCGAGAAGTTCGCGGTGGAGATCCGCCACCTTCAGCGCACCGAGGTGCTGGAAGCCGAGGAGCCGTTCGCGGCCACGCAGATGGGCTCGTCGGCCATGCCCCACAAGCGCAACCCGATCCTCACCGAGAACGTCTGCGGGCTGGCCAGGCTGGTGCGGTCGTATTCGGTCTCGGCGCTGGAGAACGTCGCGCTGTGGCACGAGCGGGACATCAGCCACTCCTCGGTGGAGCGGGTCATCGGCCCGGACGCCACCATCCTGCTGGACTTCATGCTGTACCGGGTGATCCACGTGATCCGAAACCTGTGCGTCTATCCCGAGAACATGGAGCGCAACCTCGCGCTGAGCGGCGGCGCGGTGTTCTCGCAGGGGGTCCTCCTGCGCCTGGTGGAGAAGGGGATGTCCCGCGACGAGGCCTACAAGATCGTCCAGCGGCACGGTCTCGTGGCCGCCAAGGAGGGCAAGGACCTCAAGCAGCAACTGCTCGAAGACCCGACGGTGATGGAGAACCTGACCGCCGGCGAGATCGACGAGATCTGGGACCTCAAGGATTGCTTCAGGCACGTGGACGCAATCTTTGACCGTGTGTTCGGCGAAGCGTGAAGCGGCGGCTGCGCCGGACTGGATTCAACACGCGCCCGCGGGGCGCACGAGGAGAGCCATGGAAAAGCGCGAGTTCATGTACGAGGGCAAGGCGAAGAAGCTTTACGCCACCGACGATCCCGCCAAGATGATCCAGTACTTCAAGGACGACGCCAGCGCCTTCAACAAGAAGAAGCTCGGCACCGTCACCTCCAAGGGGGTCGTCAACAACGCCATCTCCGAGGTGCTGTTCAAGCACCTGGAAGACAACGGCGTGCCGACGCATTTCCTGGAGCGCCTCGACGACCGGGAGATGCTGGTGTGGAAGCTGGACATGCTTCCCATCGAGGTCATCATCCGGAACATCGTGGCCGGCAGCATGGCCAAGCGGCTCGGGCTGGAGGAAGGCCAGTCGTTGTCCACCACGATCCTCGAGTTCTGCTACAAGTGCGACGAGCTCGATGACCCGATCATCAACGACTACCATATCCTCGCGCTGGGCTATGCCACCGCCGAGGAGCTGGCGGAGATCAAGCGTCTCACCTTCCGCATCAACGAGCTGATGACGGCGTTCTTCGACGAGCGGGACCTGATCCTGGTGGACTTCAAGCTCGAGTTCGGCAAGCGCGAAGGCCAGGTGGTCCTGGCGGACGAGATCTGCCCCGACACCTGCCGGTTCTGGCAGAAAGGTTCCCTTGAGAAGATGGACAAGGACCGCTTCCGCCGCGACCTGGGCGGCGTCGAGGACGCCTACCAGGAGGTCTGCCGCCGGGTGACTGGCGGCTAGGCCCGCTCCTTCATGTCGGGATGACCTCTCCGACCCCCTCTCCCTCCGGGAGAGGGTTGGGGTGAGGGTTCTTCCATGCTCGTCAAAGTCTTCGTGACCCTCAAGGAGGGAGTCCTGGACCCCCAGGGCAAGGCGGTCCAGAACTCCCTCCACAGCCTCGGCTTCGGCGCGGTGCAGGACGTCCGCGTCGGCAAGTACCTGGAGCTTCACATGGACGTGGCCGCGGCCGAGGACGCCGAGCAGCAGGCCCGGCGCATGTGCGACAAGCTCCTCGCCAACCCCGTCATCGAAGACTACCGCTTCGAGATCGCGGAACCCGCGGAATAGCCCATGCGTTGGGGGGTGGCCGTCTTTCCCGGTTCCTGCGACGACGACGACGTCGTCCACTGCCTGCGCCACGTGCTCGGGCAGGACGTCCGCACCCTCTGGCACAAGGATCCGTTCCTCGGCAGCTGCGACGGCGTGGTGCTGCCCGGGGGCTTCTCCTACGGCGACTACCTGCGGGCCGGCGCTATGGCCCGCTTCTCGCCGGTCATGCAGGGCATCGTCGACTTCGCCGGGTCGGGCGGGCTCGTGCTCGGCATCTGCAACGGCTTCCAGATCCTCTGCGAGTCCGGGCTGCTGCCCGGCGCCCTGACCCGCAACGAATCCCTGCGTTTCGTGTGCCGGCGGGTGCATCTCCGGGTCGAAGACGACCGCTCCCCGTTCACGCGGCTAACCAAGCCCGGAGAGCTGCTGGAGATGCCGGTGAAGCACGGCGAAGGCCGCTACTACGCCGATCCCGCCACCCTGAAACAACTCGACGACAACGGACAGGTGCTGCTGCGCTACGCGGACGCGGCCGGTGAGGTCACGGAAGGGGCCAACCCCAACGGCTCGGTGGACGGCATCGCCGGCATCTGCAACCGCGCGCGCAACGTGTTCGGCCTGATGCCGCATCCCGAGGACGCCACCGAAGCCGTGCTCGGGGGAGAGAGCGGCCTCAAGATATTCTCTTCCATGGTCGCCGAGATCCGGAGCGGGAGCGGCTCGTGAGCGGCGGCAGGACCGAGGACGGCACGGCCGGCGGAACCCCTGGCGATGGCGCCGCAAGCACCAACCCCGACGCTGGCGCCGTGACCCCCGAGGTGGTCCAGGCCCACGGCCTGAACGACCAGGAGTACGACGAGATCCGCCGGTTGCTGGGGCGCGAGCCCAACCTGACGGAGCTAGGCGTCTTCTCGGTCATGTGGTCCGAGCACTGCAGCTACAAGAGCTCCCGGAAACACCTGAAGCAGTTCCCCACACAGGGCGCCCGGGTGATCCACGGCCCGGGGGAGAACGCCGGCGTCATGGACATCGGCGACGGTCTGGCCGTGGTGTTCAAGATCGAGAGCCACAACCACCCTTCCTTCATCGAGCCGTACCAGGGCGCCGCCACCGGCGTGGGCGGCATCCTGCGGGACGTCTTCACCATGGGCGCGCGTCCCATCGCCAGCCTCAACTCGCTCCGCTTCGGCGACGTCCGCCACCCCAAGACCCCCTACCTGGTGAACGGCGTGGTGGGCGGCATCGGCGGCTACGGCAACTGCATCGGCGTGCCCACCGTGGGCGGGGACATCTACTTCGACGAGTGCTACGACGCCAACATCCTGGTGAACGCGTTCACCCTGGGTCTGGTGGAGCGGGACCGCATCTTCACCGGCAAGGCCAGCGGCGCCGGCAACCCGGTGGTGTACGTGGGCTCCAAGACCGGGCGCGACGGCGTCCACGGCGCCACCATGGCGTCGGAGTCCTTCTCCGAGGGCTCCGAGCAGCGCCGGCCCACGGTGCAGGTGGGCGATCCCTTCACCGAGAAGCTGCTCCTCGAAGCCTGCCTCGAACTCATGAAGACCGACGCCATCGTCGGCATCCAAGACATGGGGGCGGCGGGTCTCACGAGCTCGGCCGTGGAGATGGCCGGAAGGGGCGGCTCGGGGGTGGAGCTTGATGTCTCCCAGGTCCCGCTCCGGGAGCAGGGCATGACCCCCTACGAGATCCTGCTGTCCGAGTCGCAGGAGCGCATGCTTCTGGTGGCGCGCCCGGAATCGGTGGAGCCGTTGCAGGCCATCTTCCAGCGCTGGGACCTGGACGCGGTGGTGGTGGGCAGAGTCATCGCCGAACCCGTGTTCCGGGTGCTGTCGGAGGGGCGCGAGGTAGCCTCCATCCCGGTGGCCGCGTTGACCGATGCTGCGCCGTCCTACGACCGGCCCGCCGCGCGGCCGGCCCGGCAGGAGAAGGGCCAGCGCCTGGACGAGGCCGCGCTGCCGCAACCCGAGAACATGACCCCTGTACTGGAGCAGCTCCTGGAGTCCCCCAACATCGCATCGCGGGAATGGGTTTACCGGCAGTACGACCACTACGTGCGCAGCAACACGGTGGTGGCGCCCGGGGCGGACGCGGCCGTGGTGCGCATCAAGGGCACCTCCAGGGGCTTGGCCCTGACCGTCGACTGCAACGGCCGGTATTGCTACCTGGACCCCCATACGGGCGGCATGGCCGCGGTGGTCGAGGCGGCCCGCAATCTGGCCTGTGTCGGCGCTACGCCGCTGGGTCTCACCGATTGCCTGAACTTCGGCAACCCCGAGAAGGAAGAGGTGATGTGGCAGTTCTCCCAGGCGATCCTCGGCATGCGCGAGGCCTGTCTGGCGCTGGAAATTCCAGTGGTGAGCGGCAACGTCAGCTTCTACAACGAGACCGAAGGAGTGTCCATCCATCCCACCCCCACGGTGGCCATGGTGGGCCTCCTGGAGGATGTCGAGCGCGTCGCCACGCCGTGGTTCAAGGAAGAGAGAGACCTGGTGGTACTGCTCGGTTCGAACCGCGGCGAGCTGGGCGGCAGCGAGTACCTCAAGGTGGTCCACGATCGGGTGGCCGGGAGGCCGCCGGCGGTGGACCTGACGCTGGAGCGGGGCGTCCAGCGCACTTGCCGCGCGGCCGTGGAGGCGGGGCTCCTGTCCTCGGCCCACGACGTCTCCGAGGGCGGCCTGGCCGTGGCCCTGGCCGAGGCATGCTTCGGCGACCCGGGGATCGGAGCGGTCATCGACGTGGAGCCGGAAGGTCGCCCGGACGCCTTCCTTTTCGGTGAGTCGCACTCGCGAATCGTGGTATCGTTGAAGGAAAGGGACTACGCTCGTCTCGCGGACTTGGCGTCGAAGGAGAACGTCCCGTGCGCGGTCATCGGCCGTGTGGGCGGCTCCCGGCTGGTCATGGGCGACATGGTACGCGCTCAGGTGGAGCACCTCAGGAGTCTTTGGTCGACGGCGTTGGAGCGGTGTGTTAAGTGATCGGAGTGTTCCGTAACAGGGACGTGATGTTCGACAAGTTCCATGAAGAATGCGCGGTGGTCGGGGTCCACGACCACCCCGAAGCCGCCAACATGGTGTACCTGGGGCTCTACGCGCTGCAGCACCGCGGCCAGGAGTCCTCGGGCATCGTGTCGTCCGACGGCGGCGCCCTCATCTCCCACCGCCAGATGGGGCTGGTGGCCGACATCTTCAAAGAGGACATCATCAAGAACCTGCAAGGCTCTTCGGCCATCGGCCACAACCGCTATTCCACCAGCGGGCAAACCGACATCAAGAACGCCCAGCCGTTCGTGGTGGAGTACGCAAACGGACCCATCGCCGTGTCCCACAACGGCAACCTGATCAACGCCAACCAGCTCCGGGAGCAGCTCGAGGAGTCCGGCTCCATCTTCCAGTCCACTTCCGACACGGAGGTGATCATCCACCTTATCGCCACCTCGAAGGAGACCACCCTGACGGCCCGGGTCATCGACGCGCTCCGTCAGGTCAAAGGCTCCTACTCGCTGGTGTTCCTGACCGCCGACACCATGATCGCTGCCCGCGACCCGGTAGGCTTTCGGCCGTTGATCCTGGGGCGCTTCCCGCGAGCCGACAAGTCCGACTCCTACGTGGTGGCATCGGAAACCTGTGTGCTCGACCTCATCGAAGCCGAGTATGTCCGCGAGGTGGAGCCGGGGGAAGTGGTGGTCCTCGGCCCCGGCGGCATGGAGTCCGTCAAGCCCTTCCCGGAGGTCCCTCCCGCCCGTTGTATCTTCGAGTCCATCTACTTCTCCAGGCCCGACAGCAACGTCTACGGCCACAGCGTCTACCAGTACCGCAAGGAGCTGGGCCGCCAGCTCGCGCGGGAGAGCCACGTGGACGCCGACCTGGTGACTCCGGTGCCCGACTCCGGCGTGCCCGCCGCCATCGGCTATGCCGAGCAGTCCGGCATTCCTCTCGACCTGGCGCTCATCCGCAACCACTACGTCGGCCGCACCTTCATCGAGCCCCAGCAGCACATCCGGAACTTCGGCGTCAAGATCAAGCTCAACGCCATGCGCGAGGTGCTCCAGGGCAAGCGCGTGGTGGTGGTGGACGACTCCATCGTCCGCGGCACCACCAGCCAGAAGATCATCCGCATGTTGCGCGAGGCGGGCGCCACCGAGGTCCACGTCCGCATCAGCTCTCCCCCCACCATCAGCCCCTGCTACTATGGCATCGACACCCCCACCCACAAGGAGCTCATCGCCTCCGTCCATTCCGTCGAAGGCATCCGCGCCTTCATCGGCGCCGACTCCCTCGCCTACCTAAGCCGCGAAGGCCTCTACACCTTCTTCAAGGGCGACACCACCGGCTACTGCGATGCCTGCTTCACCGCCAACTACCCGGTGCTGGCGGACGACAACGGCAAGACACCGCAGTTGCACTTGTTCGAGGCGGTGAGCCGGCGCTGAGTCGTAGAGCTGGTCCCAGAGAAATCGGACAGATTGCCATGTGCGTTCCACGAAGGGGTTACGACCGGGTTACGACCCGAACCGAAGTTGATCCTGCGGCCTGACGACTAGCTTGCGGCTCGCTCCTCCATTTTCATTTGAACGACGTAGGCGGATCACCCATCTCAAAGAGTTCGGACGCTACATCCGAAGATCCGCGAGATTCATGTTGCAATACCCGTACTACGGTGGTAAGCGTACCAACAGGTACGGCACCAGGGGGGCCCGTATAAAACTGTCGAGGTGGCGAGCCGGCCGTGTTCACGACGCAAGGAGGAATTTATGAGTACTACAACAATACACAAGGGAAATCGAATTGAGATCGTGGGAACGGACCAGTTGGAGATCAAGATCAATGGGCAGCGAATAACAGTGGAATCGACTCAAGACGCCTCTTCGTTCTCGTCCCCACAGGCCTTCGGAGAGTTCACTTCACCTGCCGAGTTGGCGCGTGCGGTGGTTGACACCCAGTCGGCGCTTGATTCCTCCGAAATTCTACTTCGGAATCCAGGGAACCTTGACATTCGGCGCAATCTTGCCGAACTTTCTGACGCCGAAAGGGACAATCTTCGGGGTGCCGTGTTTCTCCTCAAGGAACGAGGCGAGTATGATAAGTACATAAAATTTCACGGGTTTACGAACAATCTTGGTCATTCCGGTCCGGCGTTCTTTGCATGGCATCGAGTTTTCCTGCGCAAATTCGAACTTGAACTTCAGCAGTCGGACCAAAAGTACGAAACGGTTACACTTCCTTATTGGGATTACACAAGCGCCAACGTGGACGAAAGAGACAACTCTCGGATCTGGAGGGACGACTTTTTTGGAACAAATGGGGTTGTGAAACCAACATGGCGTGGCGAGGATGGCACTGAAAAGACGTGGACCCTTCCGGGTTATACGGCGTTGTTTGGTCCCGTTACCGAGAGAGTGGGTATACATCGAGGAGAGTTCTCCCTGGACACTCGGTTCGTTGATCCAGAAGCATTCAATGAGGCTCTTAGAAAAAGGGACTATCGCTTGTTTCAACCTGCCTTCGAGGGCATACCACACGCAGCGGCGCATGTCCGCCTCGGTGGCGATCAAAGGAGCTTCGCGACAGCCGTAAACGATCCTTTCTTCATGTTTTTGCACTGCAATGTCGACAGAATGTGGTCCAAATGGCAGCAATTGATGAAGAATCAGTGGCTTAGTCAAAACCCTGGAAAAGCGTATCCAGCCGACCAACTTGCCACAGACTATTTCTGGGACGAGTCCGACAAAGCGCACACGGCCCCCGACGCAGTGTATGCGCGTGGGGCAGCGAAAGATCGGCACAATCTTGAGAATGTCATGTGGCCATGGGATGCGTCAGAATCCGACGCAAACCGTAAGGACTCAAAACTGATCCCTGATGCAGAGGCAGAAACTTATAAGCCCATTGATGTCCTGGACCACGTTGCGTTCGGATACAACTACGATGAGTTGGACCCAACGGGATTTCAGGAATAGCTTAGCTGTGGCAACTGGCGTGAGGTGTAGGGCGGAGGGCTTTGTGTGACGTCCCGACAACTCGACAGGATGCCGACTGAACCGCCCCGGGTTTACCGGAGACGGATTTGTTTGAGTTAGGCCCACCATGGCTGACTCCCGGCCGTGCTGATAGTAGGCCTGTTCGAGTTCAGCCGGGGGCACATAGCCGATTCCTTCGAGGAGTCGGCGGTGGTTGAACCAGTCGACCCATTCGAGGTGGCGAACTCGACCGCTTCGAGGTGGCGCCAAGGGCCGTGTTGACGAATCACCTCGGTCTTGTACTAGCCAATGATGGACTCGGCCAGAGCATTGTCGTAGGAATTCCCGACGCGGCCCACCGACGGCTCAATCCCGGCCTCAGCTAGGCGCTCGGTGTAGCGGATTGACAGGTACTGGGCGCCACGGTTGCTGTGGTGCACCAGAGCGCCCCCACCGCCCACTGCGCGGTCATAGAGCGTCTGCTTGAGGGCGTCCAGGGCCAGGTCGGTGTGCAAGGAGTCCGAGACGCGCCAGCCCACGATACGCCGCGCATAGGCATCGATGACAAAGGCAACGTAGACGAAGCCGCGCCATGTCGCCACATAGGTCAGATCCGCCAGCCACGAGGCGTTCGGCCGGCTGGCCTCAAACACCCGGTTCACCCGGTTCACCCGGTCCGCGGGCCGTGCGAGTTCCTTCTCTGCCATGGTCGTCTTCGATCTCCGGCCCCGAACCACGCCACGAAGCCCCATCTCTCCCATCAGCTGCGCCACCGTGCACCGGCCACCACAACGCCCTCCCGGTTGAGCGCACGGCCTCCCGCGCCTTGTTCTCGTAGTGGTCGAAGGGACGATCGGCAGATCGGCTCGACGCCGTACGCCTTCCGGTGGGCGTCGATGAAAGACACCATCACGTCCCGCGGCGGTCGAGTTCCGCCTGGGCGAAAAAAGCCGCCGCCTTGCGCAATATCTCGTTCGCCCGACGTAGCTCTCGGTTCTCTCGTTCCAGCGCCTTGAGCCGCTCTCCCTCTTCACTCTTCGGCCCCGGTCGAACACCCGTATCACGCTCCGCCCGCCGCACCCACTTGCGCAACGTCTCCGCTGTGCACCCAAGCTTCGACGCCACCGATACCATCGCCGCCCACTGCGAGTCGTATCCCGCCTGGTGCTCCAACACCATCTGGACCGCCCTCTCCCGTACCTCCGGGGAGTACCTCGTCGACTTGTTCATGACCCCATCCTCTCAAACGCCCATGGCCTGGGCCGTGCCGCCCCGTGGGATGAAACAGGGGGGAGTGGATGCGACTACCGAAGTGGATGGCTTGGTGGCAGTGTGGTGAAGGTGGCGGCGGGGATCGGAGAGCGCCAACTTAGTGGTGGTTTGCACCCCGTTCTCAAACTGCTTCCGGCGGTCGGCTCCGCACCCCGTATTGTGCCCGGCCTGTAGCCGTGGACGCGCGGCAAAACGAACCGCATCCGCTTCGCGGATGTGTGTCTTTCCGACCGTTATCCCCGCCACCCCCTTGACGATGGCACGCTGCGACCGTAGTGGGTTGCGGCCCCAACCGCAAGAGGGGGCAGAGCGATGGAGACCAAAGGCCTGCATGTGTTGTACCCGCGGGCGGCGGGACTGGACGTTCACAAGATGCAAATCACGGCCACGGTGCGGTTGTGCGAGGGCGGGGGCGAGCCGGTGGTGGAGACGCGGGTTTTTGCCACGGCGCCGAGAGCGCTGGAAGCGATGGCCGGGTGGTTGAGGGGGTACGGGGTTGAGGCGGCCGTGATGGAAGGGACCGGAGTGTACTGGATGGCGCCCTTCGAGGCTCTGGAGCGGGCCGGGATCAAGGCGATTCTGGTTCATGCCCAGCAGGTGAAGCAGTTGAAGGGGCGCAAGACCGACGTGGCCGACAGCCTGTGGCTGGCCTGCGTCTGTCAGTTTGGGCTGTGCACGCCGAGTCATGTGCCGCCACCGCCGTTCCGGGAGTTGCGCTGGTTGAGTCGCCAGCGTCGGGTGCTGGTGCGACAGCGCTCCACCGTGCGCAACCGCGTTCAGAAGCTCATCGACCGCGCAGGTGTGCGCATCGGCGGCATCCTCAGCGACATCTTCGGGACCAACGGCCGGACCCTCCTCGACGGGCTGGCGGCCGGCACCGCGCGTGAGGTCCTCCTGGCCTCGCTCACCCGTCATGTGGCGCACAAGCTGGAGGGTCTTGGCGAGGCGCTGCGCCTGAACCTGAGCCCAAACGACCGCTTCATGCTCGGCGATCTGTTGAAGGAGCATGATGCCATCGGTACGCGCATCGACGCCTACACCCGACAGATCGACGAGCAGATGACGCCTTGGGAAGCACCGCTTCGCCTGCTGACCACCATTCCCGGCGTCGACCGCCATTCCGCCCGTACCATCCTGATCGAACTCGGTCCCGACATCGACGCGTTTGGCTCCAAGGAGTCCCTGGCGGCCTGGGCCGGGCTTTGCCCGGGCAACAACGAAAGCGCCGGCAAACGCCGCATGGCGCGCACCCGCAGAGGCTCCACCACCTTGCGCGCCACCCTGGTCGAGTGCGCCCATGGCGCCGCACGAACCAAAGGATGCCAGTTCGGGGCTCACCACCGCGCCCTGGCTGCCCGGCGCGGCTACAAACGCGCCATCGTCGCCGGCGCCCACAAAATGCTGCGCATCATCTATGTCGTGCTCAAGACCGGCCAGCCCTACTACGACCGCACCGCCGATTACGAGGCCCTGATGGTCAAACGCAACGCCCCGCGCTGGATCCGAATGCTCCGCCGCTACGGCTACATTGTCCCCGCCCCTCCCCAGCCCATGGCCGCCTGACCCACTCCGCCTCTCATGCCACACGGGACGACCTCGGGCCACATCGGGGATGCCCTCCCGCTCGTTCCTGCGGCAACCGGCACCGGTCTCCTCAGCCAACTTCGCAACCTCGGCGTTGCCCTGTCCCCGCTCGTCTCAATCCCCGAGCTGTTTCACGGCAAAGAATAGAGTCTCCGGGAAATCCGGGGCGGTTCAGACAGGGGGTGCTACCCCAAAAGTCCTTGTGTTGGTTGAGGCCTGAGTGGAAGCGTCGACACGGGAGTCCAAGCGTGCATCCCCACCTGGATTGGGTCGTCTGCCGAGGTCTTTTTGACCTGTCAGACTTCAGGGTTACGGCTTCGGATTAACACGAGCCAGCGTTTTCTTTGCCGCGCAACTCTACGGTCGCATCTGGATCCAGGGTCACTTTCCCGCGGTCGGGACGAACCACAACCGTGTAGTCGCTTCGCGCTTTCTCCGCCGAAACGTACCCCTGCCGCACATCTTCCAGAACAGCCTCGGGGCTTCGCTTCAATGCCGCTCCCATACCACCCCCGCCTGGCCTCTCCACCCGGAGCACGTCGCCGGTGTTCAGCCGCTGGTCGCCGAAGCGGGAGGGCATGCTGCGCTCGTCCTCGCTGCCCGGGTTGATGATGCAGCTGCCAGTGCCGCCGGAATGCCCTCCGGCGATGCCCTGGGGGGCTAGAGCGTGCTTGTCGGTGCGCATGGAGAAGCGGACTTCGTCCTGAAGGATGCGGTACTCGCGGACGAAGCCGAGGCCGCCGCGGTGGCGGCCGGGGCCGCCGGAGTCGGGCAGGAGCTCGAAGCGTTCCACCCGGGTGGGGAACTCGGACTCGATGATCTCGACGGGAGCGATCTTGCCGTTGCTCAGGTGGAAGGAGGTGGCGGAGGCGCCGTCCTTGCCGTTCCGTCCGCCGACGCCGCCGGCGAAGATCTCGTACTGGACGTAGCTGCGCTTGCCGTCCCGGGCGCGTCCGCCAAGGGCGATGGCGCCGCTGCCGGAGCCTTCGGCGATGGCCTTGTCCGGAACCAGGGGGGCCATGGCCTGGAGCACGGCCTCGGCCACCACCAGGGCGGTGGGCATGTAGGCGTTGACCGCGGCGGGGTAGTCGGGGCAGACGACCGTGCCCTGGCGGAATCGGGTCTCCACCACCCGCGCCAGTCCCTGGTTGATGGGCAGGAAGGGGTCGACGAGGGCGATGAGGCAGTAGTAGCAGCAGGCTCGGACCAGGGGAGGGCGGATGTTGGCGGGTCCGGTGGTTTGCGGGCCGCATTCGGAGAAGTCGAAAAGGATGCGGTCGCCGGTTTTCTCGACGGTCACGCGGATGCGCACGGGCTTTTCGAGGTCGATGCCGTCGTTGTCGACGCAGGCCTCGCCCTGGTAGCGGCCGTCGGGCCACGAGGCGATGACCTGGCGCAGACGGCGTTCGGCATGGCCGGCCAACTCTTCGGTGGAGGCCATGACCGTGGACTTGCCGTACTTGTCCAGCAACTCGGCCAGCCGCCTTTCTCCCAGCCGGTTGGCGCCCACTTGGCCGCGGATGTCGCCCACCACCACCTCGGGGGTGCGGCTGTTGGCGTGGATGAACCACTCCAGTTCGCGCACCGGTCGGAACGCGTCCATGAACTTCACGGCCGGCAGGTGAAGGCCTTCCTGGAAGATCTCCCGGGCCGTGCCCGAGCCGCTGCCGGGTACGGTGCCGCCGATGTCGCTCTTGTGGGCCATGCTGGCGCAGAAACCCACCCACTCGCCTTGGTAGAACACCGGAGTCAGCACTCCCATGTCCGGGGCGTGGGGGCTGCCGCCGCGGTAGGGGTGGTTGACGATGTAGGCATCGCCTTCCTGCAACTCGTCGGCGGGATACCGTTCCAGCAATCCCTCGACGCAGGCCGGGAAGGCGCCCATGTGGAGCGGCAGCACCACGTGCTGGGCGATAACCTCGGCGTTGGTGTTCAGGATCGCGCAACTGGCGTCGTGGGACTCCCGGATGATGGTGGAGAAGCCGGTGCGGAAGAGCGAGGTCTGCATCTCCTGTACGATGCCGTCCAGGGCCGCACGGATGACCTGGACGGTGATGGGGTCGGCGGTGTGGCTTACGGACATGGGTTCGTGACCTCGACGGGATTTCTTCCGTTCGCGGGCCAAAGCCCCTCTCCCTTTGGGAGAGGGTGGCCGAAGGCCGGGTGAGGGCTCTGCGAAATCCTTGACTGTCCGACGGTGGCGGGCACCCTCACCCCGGCCCTCTCCCAGAGGGAGAGGGGGTCGAACGCGACTTGGCGCGTTCCTGGCGCGCGATGGCCGTGCGCGCCTCGTCCAGCACCAAGCCACCGCCGCTCTCCCCCACGGCCACGCCGTACATCTCCAGCGCGTTCTCGGTCGAAACGTAGCCGTTCTTGACGTCGCGCAGCACGGCTTCAGCCTCGCGTTCCAAGGGCTCGCCGAGGCCCCCGCCTCCGGGGGTCTCCAGCCGGAAGATGTCGGCCCGGCGCACGGCGACGTCGGAGCAGCGGGAGGGGATCTCCCGTTCTTCCCGCGAGCCCGGGTTGAGGATTCCCTTACCGGTGCGTCCGTTCCCGCCGCCTTCCACGCCCTTGGGCGCCACCACGTGCTTGGTGGAGCGGAGCGAGAAGCGGCCTTCGGGGTTCAGGAACTCGTACTCGCGGACGAAACCCAGGCCGCCGCGGAACTGGCCGGCGCCGCCCGAGTCCCGCACTAGCTCGAAGCGGCGCAGGCGGGTATCGAACTCCGACTCGATGATCTCGATGGGGGCGATGCGGGCGTTGGACTGGTTGACGTTGGTGCCGGAGACGCCGTCCTTGCCGGAACGGGCGCCGGAGCCGCCGCCGAAGATCTCGTACTGGACATAGCTCCGGCCGGTCTTCTCGTTCCTGCCGCCGATGATGATGGAGCGGCTGGCGCAGCCGTCGGCGATCTTCTTGACCGGGGTGAGCTGGCTCAGGGCCTCGAACAGGGCCTCCACCAGGGCATGGACCGTGGGGTTGTAGGTGTTCACCGGCGCGGGGAAGCGGGGATTGAGGACGCTTCCCTCGGGGCAGTTCACCTCCACGACGCGGGCCAGCCCCTGATTGGTGGGAAGGGCCGGGTCGGTGAGGGCCGTCAGGCAGTAGCAGCAGGCCGCCCGCACCACCGACGGCCGGATGTTGGCCGGGCCGCGGGTCTGGTCCGCGCTGCCGGTGAAATCGAACAGCAGCCGGTCGCCCTTCTTGTCGATGCGCACCTGGATGCGCACCGGCTTGTCCAGGTCGATGCCGTCGCTGTCCAGGAAGCGCTCGCCCTCGGCGCTTCGGTCGGGCCAGGTGGCAATCTCGTTGCGCACCCGCTCCTCGGTGAGCTGGAACAGCCGGTCGTAGCACGCCAGCACGGCCTCGCGGCCGTACTTGGCCATCATCTCGCCGAAACGCCGCTCGCCCAGGCGCGCCGCCCCCACCTGCCCGCGGATGTCGCCCACCACCAGCTCGGGCGTGCGGCTGTTGCAGCCGATGATCTCCTCGATGTCCTTGCTGGTCTTGAAGCGGTCGATGTACTTGACCGGCGGCACCTGGAGCCCCTCCTGGTAGACCTCCCGGGCCTGGCTCCAGCAGCTTCCCGGCACCGGCCCGCCGATGTCGCTCTTGTGGGCCATGGTGGCCGAGAACCCCACCCATTCGCCGTCGAAGAAGATCGGCGTCATCACGCACATGTCCGGGGCATGGGGGCTGCCGCCGAGGTAAGGGTGGTTGGTGATGTAGGCGTCGCCCTCGTGGATCTCCTCCGGCTCGTAGTTCCGCAGCACCCCCTGGGCGCAGGCCGGAAACGCCCCCATGTGGAGCGGCAGCACCACGTGCTGCGCCGCCACCTCGCCGTCACAGGTAAGCAGGGCGCAACTGGCGTCCTGGGACTCGCGGATGATCGTCGAGAAACCCGTGCGGAAGAGCGAGTTCTGCATCTCCTGCACGATGCCGGCCAGCCGCGCCTGGATCACCTGCAGGGTGATGGGGTCGGCGGTGGCCGCGTTGCCAACACTGGATTCGGGATGTGCCATGATCTTTTCCGGCAGGCTGCCCGCCTGCGTCTCCGGCGCCGTCTCGTCCCTCGCCGCTACCCCTTCGCCGTAATGATCAAGTTCTTGTAGTCGTCCACCCGGGCCTGTTGTTCCGGGTGAATGACCGTGGTGGTGTCCATCTGCTCCACCACGGCCGGGCCGGCCAGCTCGTGTCCCGGCTCCAGGCGGTCCCGGTCGTAGATGGGAGTGTCGTGGAAGCCCAGGTCGCGGCCGAAGAAGATCCGGCGCTCGCCGGTGCGGGCATAGTCCACGCTGCTCCCGGTGGCCTTGAACGGCGACAGCCGCGTCTGCGGCACCCGGCCCTCGGAAACCAGCCGCACGCTCACCAATTCCACCGGCTCGGACTCGGCCTTGTGGCCGTGGGCCTGCTCGTGGACCTCGTGGAAACGCTGCTGCACCAGCTTCATGTCCTCGTCCTTGAGCGGCGGGTTCGGGCAGGGCACCGTCAGCTCGTAGCCCTGCCCGGCGTAGCGCAGGTCCAGGTACGGTGTCAGCACGATGTCCTCGTTCGAGAAGCCCTCTCCGGAAAGCTCTTCCCGCGCCTGCTCCATGAGCTGGTCGAACAGCGAATTGATGTCATCGGGCGCCAACTCCTGCATCGGCGCCAGCTTGGAGCGCACGTGGTCGTGCTTCACGTCCGACATGAGCAGCCCCAGGGCCGAGTTGACCCCCGGCGTCAGCGGCACCAGCAGCGTCGGGATGCCCAGGTCCAGGGCCAGCCGCCCGGCGTGCATGGGACCGGCGCCGCCGAAGGCTACCAGGGTGAACTCCCGGATGTCGTAGCCGCGCTGGGACGACACCGCCTTGATGGCCTCTTCCATCTTGACGTTGATGATCTTGAGGATGCCGTCGGCGGCCTCGTGGAGGCTCAGTCCCAGCGGCTTGGCGATGCGTTCCTCCACCAGCGACTCCGCCTTGGCCTTGTCCAGCGTGAGCCGCCCGCCCAGGAAGTGGTCGGGGTCCAGCACCCCCAGGATGACGTTGGCGTCGGTGACGGTGGCGTTCTCGCCGCCCCGGTCGTAGCAGATGGGGCCGGGGTCGGCGCCGGCGCTGTCGGGCCCCACCTGGAGCGCCCCCACCGAGTCGATGCGCGCGATGGTGCCGCCGCCGGCGCTCACCGTGTGGATGTCGAGCATGGGCAGGCTGATGGGCCGCTGGCTGATGCGCCCTTGGGTGGTGACCACCGGGCGGCCCTGGTGGATCAGCGCCACGTCGCAGCTGGTGCCGCCCATGTCGAAGGTGATGATGTTGTCGATGCCGACCTTGCCGCTGGCGCCCAGGGACGAGATCACGCCGCCCGCCGGCCCCGAGAGCACCGTGGCGACCGGGATGCGGGCCGAGGTCCGGAATGTCGACACGCCGCCGTTGGACTGCATGATGTAGAGTTGCGGGGTGGTGACCCCCATCTCCCGCAGGCGGTCCTCCAGCGCGTTCAGGTAGCGGCTCATCACCGGCGCGATGTAGGCGTTGATGACCGTGGTGCTCATCCGGTAGAACTCGCGGATCTGCGGCAGCACCTCGCATGACAGCGACAGGCTCGCCTCCGGGAACTCCTCGGCCATGATCTTCTTGACCGCCAGCTCGTGCTCGAGGTTCAGGAAGGAGAACAGGAAGCACACCGCCACGGACTCGACGCCCTTGGCCTTGAGGCGACGAACCGCCTCTGCGGCCTGGTCGACGTCCACCGGCGTCAGCGCGTTGCCCTGGAAGTCCACCCGCTCGCGGATCTCCTCGGTGGTGTAGGGTGTGGCCAGTAGCCGCGGCTTCTCGAAGAACAAGTCATACGTCACCGGTCCGTAGCCGCGGCTCTGTTCCATGACCTCGTAGATGCCGCGGAAACCCTCGGTCACCAGCAGCCCGGTGACCGC
>JAJDTQ010000169.1 GCA_022827045.1 Candidatus Binatia bacterium | reverse complement strand
ACGCATCCGAGGAAAGTCCCCGCATCGGTACCGTGTCGCTCGGCCAAGTCCATTACGCCGTGCATGATAGACCCGGCTAGATCGGTAGGTTCGGCCGGAACTTTGTGGACAGCCATCCCGCCCGTGGCGTCGCAGAGGGCGAAGTCGACGAACGTGCCGCCAACATCCACGCCAACCATGTATCGACCTCGGGATTCACTCATAAGTGTTTAATATTATGGCCTTTTCAAGATTCATGAACTGTGAATAACGCAGAGCTAAACACCCATGTCGTAAGCATACTGTAAGCAGATTCACTCCAATTCAAGCGCATCCGAGCGCGCCTCTGTCCCGAAAGCATCCTACACCAATCCACCCGTAGCCCGTTATCAAGCGTTCTATCAGGTTCCATCAGGCCGTGGAATATTTCGGACCGCCGGTGAAGTTCGTTGCTTGGGACCAGCACAGTCCTCGTCTTCCGGACTCCATAGCCTCCTCTCACCAAAATCTCCACGGCCTGACGGTACGGAAGACGCGCTCAGCAAGATCCGCTTCGGGCTGCGGCATCGCCCTCAAGCGCTTCCCTCGCTCATAACCCGGCGCAACCGTGTCCCCCGATCGAGAAAGGGAGGTAGCTGCAACAACTGATTTCGCGTCGTCGCAAGGAGTCATGAACTCAAGAGGCCGTGACGACCCAGGAACTCACGCATGATCGCGAAGCAGCTTTGCGGTTCTTCGAGTTGCAGAAAGTGTGTCGTTTCGGGCACGAAGTCGTAGTCCACGGTCGGCATATGGCTCAGGTCCAGCGTCGGCTGGTAGGGCTGGGCCAGGGTCGGGTCGGCGCCGATGACTTTGGTTGGGCAACGGAGATCGTCGAAGTTCACCATCGCCGTCAAAGGTGTGGAATTCTCGAAGACTTGTGCTTCGTAGTCCCGCGGGCACCGGAGCTCGTAGCCGTCCCCGTCGGAGGATCGCCGGAGCGTCGTTTGCGCCACGAGGTCGAACACGCCGGGAACGGTCCGGCGATAGATCGGCAGGTAGGCCAGAAGCTCGGCGAACTGTTTCAAGCTCTCGAACCGGGGCGCGCGACTGCGGGCCATGGCTGCCAGGCGCTCGGCCGCGGCATTGAGCGTCTGGCAGCTCGGGCCCTTCCCGCAGACCGGCGGATCGAACAGGACCCGCGCCGCGAACTCGCTGCCGAGGTTGGAAGACAGGAGCGTTGTCAGGGCCGACAGGGAATGGAAGACGCCGATCTTCGGCTTGTTCCCGTAGTGGCGGTCGATGGCCTGGAGAACCAGGTCGTGGTCACGGACGAATCGGGCGACATTGTGACTCTCCGACCTGCCTACGGAATTCCAGCCATGGTTTCTGAGGTCGTAGACGACCAAGTCAAAATCGTCGGTCAGCAACGACCAGAAAGGGTAGTAGAGATCGATGGCGACGCCGTTGCCATGGCTCAGAACCAGCCGCGGACCGGTCGGGTTCCCGTGACGCCGCAGGAAGATGACCGTGTCATCGTCCACGCGCACGTCACGGACGGAAAGCGGTACGGGTATCTGCCACACGATCTCTGAAGCCCCTTCACCCAGCGAGGGAATCCACGTAATTGACCGAGTCTCTCCGGGTGGCGACATTCGCAACCTTCACCTGCGGCGCCAACCGTCCCACCTGCAATCGGGGCGATCCATAGACGACGTCGCGCAACCAAGAGGGCATGGCGCAAGCGTCGCCGGTGGTGCCGCACTCCTGGAATGCGACGCTGGCCTTGCACCCTCGGCCACACCGTCCCGGGATGTTCTACGGGATGTTCCATGCGCCGTGGGGCAGGCGGCTGCAACATTCAGCCGTGTCGGGGAGGGCCTACCAGCGCATGGAAGCGGTAACCCCGACCCGGTTCTCCGGCGTTGCGTCGCCGTTCGCGGGCTCCCACCGCGTCGCCTCCAGACTGAAGTGGAATGAGGCCCGCTCCGTCCGGGCAAGTCCCAGGGTCCAGCCCAGACGCCAGTCGCGGCTGGCCTCCGAGAGACCGAGGGCCAGCTCCGGCGTCCCGGTGGCGCGGCCGCCCAGCAACGCCATCCCGTAGCCTACGCGCGCCTCCAGACGCGCGCCTCCAGACGCCCGCTCTCCCGGGACGACGCCGGTCTGCCACAGCCGCTCGACGCCGCTCGCCGTCTCGCCCCACGCCGGTTGCACGCTGAGCGCCAGACCCCGGCCCGCGGACCCAGGATCGAGACGCACCAAGCCGCTCACGCCCCATTCCTCGGAGTCGCCGCTGTGGCTGAGAAGCGTCCGCGCCCGGACCTCGACGGTGAAACCCGTCGCCGCGTCGGCAAAGCGCAGGCCACCTCCCGCCTCGATGCCGGTGCCGGTCTCGCCGGCGCCGACGTCGTTCCTCATGCCGACCTCGAGTGACGGCGTGAACGCCGCCCCCGACTCCAGGCGCCGGGTGTGGCTCCCCTCGAGCGTCAGCCGGTGCCGCCCGGCGTCCAGCGTCACAGCCTCGATCGTGCCCGAGCCGTCGATCTCCGCTTCCGTGAAGGCGGCGTCGCCCTTCATGCGCAATCGCGTCGTGCCGCCCGCGATCACCTCGTCGCTCGAGACCAGCGTTCCGGCGAAACCCGCCGCCACCATGAACTGAGTCATGTCGCTCGACTGCATCCCCGCCGCATCCTCGATCTCGACCTCGCCCCAGCCATGGCCGGCAAGAGCCCACAGGCTCATGCCGGCCGACCCCTGCCAGCCCATGTAGGGGGTGATGCTCGTCACCGTCGTCGTGAACTCGCCCGTCGATGCGCCGGACTCCGTGTAGTCCACCGAGCCCCGCGAGCGGCCCAGCGACACCCCCGCCAGAAAGTCCTCGGCCAGCCGGGTGTCGACCCCGAGATTGGCGCTCATCACGCTGCCGTCATAAGCCACACTCTGCGACGAGCCGCCGGAGATGTTGCGCCAGTCTCCGCTCCCCCACAGCGTCAGGTTGCCGAGCGGACCGCCGTCCGCTCCTCCCGCCGCGGCGAGCGGCAAGGTGAAGGAGGCGCCCGCTAGCAGGCGGCCGGGATCGAAGGTGCCGTTCTCCAGCGCCACGCCGTTGGCCATCAGGACGTCCGCCAGCGTCGAGGAGCCGCCCAGGCTCAATTCTGCTGTCGGCGCCGCGCCGGAACCCGCCTCAGCGATGCGGCTTGAGACCGCGTCGACCGTGCTCGCCGTCATCGCCCGCATCACCTGGGGCAATACCGCCTCGATGACCGCGTTGTGGTCGCCGGCCACTGCCGCGGGCGTCCTGTAAAAGCCCGATCCAACGATGAGGTTGACCGGAATGACGCTTCCATCCGTTCTTTGGATTTGGCTGGAGAACTCTCTCGCATAGCCCACCTTGGGGATGTCGGCTCGGTCAGTGTCGTCGGTGGGATCGTCCCAGTAATACTCGAGGAAGCCGCCTTCCGGATCGCTCTTCGCCGCCGCGATGACCTGCGGCAGAACGAACTCTCCGGTTACCGCGTCACGCACGGTCGGCACCAGAGGCTTGAGCTCGAACCTGTTCGGAAACGCTCCGTGAACCAGGATGACGTTGCTGTCGAGGTCCAGGACGTAGAGATACACGGAACCGTGCCGCCAGGGCCCGTTCGGATCACGCAGGGCGATCCTCGCTTTCGAGAGAGCGGCCACATTGCCCTTCTTCCGGGATTCGATGAAGAAGTTGCCGGCTTGCGTGACGAATTCCTTCAGGGTTTTGCGGTCCACCACGTCACGGGCCGTGACGGTCGGATCGCCGTAGTCGATCGGTTCTTCAAGCACGTGAGACGCGTTCAGTTCGAACCCGGTGAGCACCAGGAACGGAACTCTCCAAGTGGGCGAGAAATAGACGCTGGCATGGCCGGAAGCCCCGGGGAAACCCGGTGATACACCGGCCACTGGAGCGCTCGCATCGAACAGGGCCGCCGGTTCCTGCAACAACGTCGCGAGGATGGACGCATAGGCGCCGGCCGCGGTGGCAGGGTCCCGCAGGCTGGCCACGTCGGTCGCCGAGGCGCCCAGGGCAATGAGGATCTGCCCATAGATGAGGGGGTGCAGCAGCCTGCCCGACAATGACATGTCCCTGGCGTGAGCGAAGATCCTGCCGTCCGGCGTCAGTTGCACGAGATAGGTGGATCCAGAGCGCCAGGGACCCCCTTCCTGCCGGACGAGACACCCGAAGTACGCCACCTGTTCCAGGTTCGTTATCCCTCGGGACTGGCTCCTGAGCTGATCTCTCAATTCCAGCCCGAATTCCTCCAGGGTGGCGCTGCCGCTTTCCACCTGCCGTGCCGTCACGGAAGGATCCGGAGGAGTCACGCCGGCGGGAACTGCACAAGCTTCCTGCGCCAGGACCGGGCGCGCATCGGCCAAGAAGAAGGCCAGCATGAGGAGACACGATGCGACGGAGATCGATGTCCCGACTTTCCATGTTCCGGTATTCATCTTGCGAATCCTCTTTCCACTGCCTCCAGGTATGCCTTGTAGCCGTCCGTGGTCAGCTGCACCCGGTTCGCCAAGCGTCCGCGCAGATTGTCCATGAACTCGATGGCCGTTGCGCTTGAGCGATCGCCGACCTCGTAGGCGAGGATCATCTTGCTGTCCGCGTCTATCGCGGTCCATGTCCAAACGTCACCCGCCTCGGCCGGTGCGGCCGTAGCGAGCCGCACGTTCTTCGCCTTGGCGTAGCAGAAGGACCAGATCTCGTCACACTCGACGCGGCGCGTGCCGACGTCACGCACATGTTCGTCGTGATAAACCGCACACGCCTCGCCCGCGTCGACCAGCAGCTTGGTAACCGTATTGATCAAGACGCCCGCCACGCGGTTGACAGCACGCATGGACATGCCCTCGACCAGCATGTTGAGGATCTGCACGCGCTTCGATGCGGAAAGCCTGTTCGTGTCCCTGATATAGGACACAATCATTCTCTGTCAAGATGGTGTAAGAGAAGGGCGAAGCAATCTCGTCCACGGCGAGACGCCCGGACTGATGGAAGATTTCAGCGAACCGCGAAGGGTCGGAGATGCCCTGCTCGCGAATCTGTTCTACGTGGTAACGTTGGCGCTTGCGAAGATCGTCGCGGAGGAGCAGTCCCCTGCGCTCGGTGGAAGAAGAAGCTGGCTTACCGCTGTCTCAAGGAACGTCTGCGGAGCAGACAGTAGCGCCATCGTTCGATGCACGCATCACCCCGTGGTCGAACAAGAACAAGCCGCCTAAGGTGCCGGTGTTGACCATGTGTTGATTGTCCCGGCACAAATTATCTGGACCTTCAAGAAGCGGACTTTACTTAATTGTTTTCAGCTAGTTACGGGCGTCGGGTTGTAGGACAAACCCTACACGGCCAAGTTTGAAAGCCGCCTCTACAACTTCGCCAGGCTCGTCTCCATCCGATCCATGGCCTCCTCGATGTTCTCGTAGGAGTTGGAGTACGCGAGCCGGATATGTCCCGTGCCGTATGTTCCGAAGGCGCTGCCCGGCACCGTGGCGATGTAGGCGTCCTCCAGGAGGTGCTCGGCCACCTGCTGGCACGAACGGCCCAGCCGCCGCACTGACGGGAAGGCGTAGAAGGCACCCTCGGGCACGGGGCAATCGATGCCCTCCATGGCCTGGAGCCGGCGCAGGATAAGCTCACGGCGCCGGGCGAACTCCCGTCGCATCTCTTCCACGCACTCCTGGGGCCCCTCGTAGGCCGCCACCGCACCGTACTGGGCAAAGGAGGTGGGGCACATCACCGTGTACTGGTGCACGCGGATCATGACGTCAATGAGATCCCGCAGCGCGGCCACGTAGCCCAGGCGCCAACCGGTCATGGAGTAGCTCTTGGAGAAACCGTTCACCAGCAGCGTGCGCTCGCGCATGCCTGGCAGGCCGCCGATGCTGTGGTGAACGGCGCCGTCGTACACGAGCTTCTCGTAGATCTCGTCCGACAGCACCAGCAGATCCCGCTCCTGGGCCAACGCCGCCAGCGCCTCCAGGTGCCCGCGGTCGAGCACGGCGCCGGTGGGGTTGTGGGGGCTCATCACCACCATCATGCGGGTGCGCGGCGTCAGCAGCCGGGCCACGTCCTCCGGGTCCATGCGGAAGTCCTTCTCCGCCCGTAGCGGCACGCTCACGGGCACGCCGCCTGCCAGGGTGATGCAATGGAAGTAGTTGAGCCAGGAAGGGTCCGGCACCAGCACCTCGTCGCCCTCGTCGAGGAACGCCATCATGGCCAGAAAAACCGCCTCGTTGGCGCCGACGGTGACCGCGATCTCCCCGTTTTCGTCGAACTCCAGGCCGTTCTCGGAGCGCAGCTTGCCGGCGATGGCGCGACGGATCTCCGGCACACCGTAGTTGGAGGTGTAGTGGACCTTGCCCTCATCCAGGGCGCGGCGGGCGGCGGCCTTGATGTGCTCAGGGGTGTCGAAGTCCGGCCGGCCGATCTCCAGATGGATCACCGGCTTGCCTTCCCGCCCCAGCTCGTCGGCCCGCAGCATCATCTTGCGAAGCCCCGAGTAGGGCACCGCCTTCATCCGTTGTGCTTCCCGGTTCGCGCTACCCACTTGCCGTCATTTCCCGGACACGTAGATTCCGGATCCGATCACCAGCCTCTGTTTCGTATTCGGTCCCGGGAAGCTCACCGCGTAGCCGAACTTAGGGGAACCGGTCTCCTCGTCTCCCTGGATGGCCGGGTTATCGTAGTGGTACCGCAGGAACTTCCGGCCCTCGCGCCGCGCGCCGCCGATCAATTCCTGGGCGATCTTCACCCCCTTGGAGTCCGTCCTCACCATGTCCGTGGGCTTGCCTTCGCGATACGGCTCGGAGCCGTGAAACAGGGTGACGCCCCCGCCACTCACGACCCACAGGTAGATGGAGCCCGATTTCCAGTCCCCTCCTTCCACCCGGAACGCGTTTCTGACCCCGATGAGGCCCCTGAAGCCTTCGGACATGACGGCTTGGCGGTACACCCTGGCCGCCTCCTCGACGAAGGTGACGAGTGTCTCGCGGTCCACGACCTGCGATGCGGTGACGGCGGGCTTCGGCAGATCCGGTATGTGGACCGGGACATGGGAGACGTCCTGCGAGTAGCCGCCGACCAGCACGTATGGTCTTCCGGTGATCCCGGAGGTGTATTCGACCGCGTATGCCGTCTTGGGCCCCTTGTCGTGGTATTGGACGAAACCGCCGCCCCGGCAGCGGCCGCGAAGAGTTTCTGGACCACCTTGGTTCCGCGCTCGTCCTCGACGCCGAGGAGGTTCTTGCTCTCCGCCGAGCGATCGTTCCCGTGGATGAACGGCTCCCCGCTCTTGAGGAAGACCACGAGGAACGTCGATCCGGACTTCCAGTCGCCCTCCGTTCTCAGCCTCTGCCTGAGCTTCGCGCCTTCGTTCATTTCCGTGATCGATTCGATATACGCCTTCGCCCCTTCGACGAAGGCCTTCAGACTTTCAGGGTCCTTCACTTCCCCGGCGGTCGTCCGAGCCTGTGCGGCAGTGCACGCGAAGATACCCAGAGCCAGAACCGCAACTGCGATCCGCGTTCTCGTCGTCATACGCTTCCCCTTCTGCGAAACCCACCCGTGAGCCGAGTGCCCGCGCTCAAGCGGCAGCGGCGCCCAAAGCATTGTCCACCAGTGTCACGAACTCCCGCGCCCTGGCCACGAGCCCGGCGTGGCCTTCCCGCGCCAGCACGTCCGCCAGGAACGCGCTGCCCAACACGATGCCCGTCACCCCCAGGGTGGCGTACTCGGCGACGTTGTCCTTGTTGACGCCCCCGGAGACCATGAACCGTGCGTCCGGGAACGGGCCCAGCATCTGCCGGACGAAGTGCGGCCCGCCCACGCAATCCGCGGGAAAGATCTTCACCAGGTCGGCGCCGGCGCGTATCGCCCGGACCACCTCGGTGGGGGTCGCCCCGGCCGGGATGGAGGCGACGCCGGCCTCGCGGCAGAGCGGCACCAGGTCCAGCTCCAGGCTCGGCGAGACGATGAACCGCGCCCCTGCCTCGATGCCCGTGCGCGCCTGCTCCTCGGAGAGCACGGTGCCGGCGCCCACGTACACCTGACCCTCCCCGGCCAGCGTGCAAATGACTTCGGCGGCATCGGGTACGGTGAAGGTCACCTCGACGAACTTCACACCCGCTTCGCCCACCGCCCTGGCGGTGGCCAGCGCCTCTTCCGCGGTCCTGGAACGAATCACCGCCACCAGGCGGTGCGCCTGCATGGCGGTCATCAACTCCGTCTTGGTCATGGAACGTCTCTCTCGTCTATTGGAGTTTCGGGGGAACTAGCTCAGGCTCAGGCCGCCGTCCACCAACAGGGTCTGGCCGGTGACGAAGTCGCCGCCGGTGATCAGTCCCAGCACGGCGCCGGCCACCTCGTCCGGCTTGGCGATGCGCTTGAGCGGGTAGTTGGCGGAAGCGCGTTCGATGATCCCGTCGTAGTCGGCGCCGTAGTGATCGCGCATCCACTGGGTGTCGGTGAACGCCGGCGCCACGGCGTTGACCCGGATCTCGGGGCCCAGGGCCACGGCGAGCCCGCGGGTCAGGTAGATGAGCCCCGCCTTTGCGGTGCCGTAGGCGAGCGACGACATGGTGGAGGGCGCGATGACGCCCGAGATGGAGGACACGTTGACGATCATCCCCCCGGTGGCCTTCAGGTGCGGCGCCGCCGCCCGGGCGCAGCGGTACGCCCCCTTGACGTTGACGTCCAGGGTCATGTCCCAGATCTCGTCGGTCAACGCCTCCATGTCGGTGATCGGCACCCATCGGGTGATGCCGGCGTTGTTGACCAGGATGTCCAGGCGTCCGAAGCGCTCCACCGTGTCGTCGACCATCGAGCGTACGTGCCCGTCGTCGCGCACGTCCCCGTGCACGCAGAACGCCTCCGTGCCCAGCGTCCGCGCCTCCGCCGCCAGGCTCTCCGCCTGCTCCCTGGCCGATCGGTAGTTGATGGCCACCCCCGCCGCGCCGGCGCGGGCCAGCTCCAGGACGGTGGCGCGGCCGATTCCGGTGGCCGCCCCGGTGACGAGTGCGATGCGGTCGGAAAGGATCACGCGTTCTCCCGCAGCTCCCGGGTCGCATCCTCGTCGATCACCCACTGCTCGGGCAGCCGCACCTTCTCGTCGTCGCGTCCGGTGTAGCGCACCACCACGCCGTAGTCGCGCTCGGCGGCCTCGGGGGTGATATAGCCGTAGATGACATCCGCGCGGACGCGTTCGGGATCGCGCCGGAAGGGTTCGCCGTAACCGCCTCCTCCCGGATGATTCAGTTGCACGCTGCGGTCGCCTCCGAGATGGGTCTGCGCCTTGGGGTTGGGACGCTCGCCGCCGTCGAGGATGAACTCGCCGGGGAGGCCCGGGCCGCCGCCCATGATGCCCGGGGCGGCGTAGCGGGTACGGTCGAGGATGCCGTTGACGCTCCATCGGCCGCGGGCGCGGTTGGCGAACTCGGTGAACTGGCCGAGGCCGCCGCGCCAGGTGCCGGCGCCGCCGGAATCCACCCGCAGCTCGCGCCGGCGCATGACCAGCGGCGACAGGCTCTCGATGACCTCGGCGGGCACGCCCGCGACGCCGCTGGGGAAACCCACCGCGCTGAGGCCGTCCTTGGTGGGGCGGGCGCCGGTGCCGCCCACCTGGAAGACCGTGAGGTTGAACGCCGGGTCCTGGCCACGCCACACGCTGAGCCAGATGGGGTCCGCGCTAGGCGCCATGAGCTTTCCCGGAAGCGCCTTGGCCAGGGCCGTGAAGACCGCGGTGGGCACGAAGTGCCCCACGGTCTGACGCGCCGCCACCGGCGCCGGCTCGTTGGCGTTGAGGATACAGCCCTCGGGCGCGCTCACGTGCACCGGCCGAAAGCTGCCTTCGTTGTGGGGCACGTCGGGATAGATGGCCGCCTTGGCCGCGAAGCTGGCGTATGCGTGGGTGTAGTTCATCACCACGTTGATGCCGCGGTAGCTCTGGGGCGAGGAGCCAGTGAAGTCGATGAATATCTCGTCGCCACGCACCTCGAGCTTCGTCTTGATGAAGATCGGTTCCTCGAAGCCGTCGCTCCAGGTCTCCCCTTCCCACTCGCCGTCCTCAAGGTCGGCGATGGCCGCACGCACCGCCTTCTCGGAGCGGCTGATGATCTCCTCGGCCACGGGATCGAAGCTGTCCAGGCCGAACTCGTCCATGGTCTCGATGAGCGCCCGGCCGCCGGCGTCGTTGCAGGCGGACTGGGCGTAGAAATCGCTCACCACCTCATGGGGCAGCCGCACGTTGGCGCGGATCATCTTGAGCAGAATGGGATCGGGCTCGCCCGCGTGGAAGAGCTTCATGATGGGGATGCGCAGCCCCTCCTCGTAGACCTCCCGCGCCTCGGCGGAGAGGATGCGCCCGCCGATGTCCGCGGCGTGGCAGGTGTTGGCGAAGAAGGCGACGAGTTGACCGGCCCGGAAGATCGGCGTGGTGATGGTGATGTCGTTGACGTGGCCCGCGGTCTGCCAGGGGTCGTTGGTGATGAGCACGTCGCCCGGCACCAGCGTTTCGGCGGGGAACTCCCGAAGGAAGTGCCCCATGGACGTGGCCATGGCGTTGATGTGGCCCGGCGTGCCGCTCACCGACTGGGCCACCATGCGGCCCTTGGTGTCGAAGAGGCCGCAGGCCAGGTCCTGGCTCTCCCGCACGATGGTGCTGAAGGCCGTGCGCATGAGCGCGTCCTGCTGCTCGTTGGCCACCGACAGGAGGCGGTTCCAGATGACCTCCAGGGTCACGGGATCGATGACGGTCTTACTCATAGTCGAACTCTACGACCACGTTCAGATAATCGTCAACCCGGGCGCGGCTGCGGGCGGTCACGACCAGGGTGGACTCCCGCTCCTCCACGATGGCGGGGCCCGGGAAGGTCATGCCCGGCGTCAGCGCGTAGCGGTCGTAGACCGCGGTCTCGACAAACTTGCCCCGGCCCGCCGAATACACCGGGCGCGTACCTTTCTGAGCCTTGCCTCCATCTGCCTTCCGGCTCTGGGTGGAGAAGTTGAGCGGCTGCTCCGGCCCCCGCGCCACCACGCGCCAGTTGATCACCTCCACCACCACGTCCGGGACGGTGCGGCCGTACATGTGCTCGTAGGTGCGTTCGAAGGCCTCGGTGATGGCGGCGAGATGGCCCGCGTCCAGCACCCCGTCCGGGATGGTCACCGACACCTCATGGCCCTGGCCGGTGTAGCGCATGTCCGCGGTGCGCTCGTAGACGATCTCGTCCGGAGCCAGCCCCGACTGTTCCAGGATGGCGCGCCCTTCGGCGCACATTTCGTCGAACATGCCGTTGACGAAGGACCAGTTCAGCTCGTCCAGGAGGCTGTAGGCGCTACGCACGAAGTCGAAGGCCAGCGGCGCCGCCAGGAGCCCGAAGGTCGATCCCACACCCGCCCCCATGGGAGAGATCAGCGTGGGCAGCCGCAGCAGCTCTGCGACGTGACCGCCGTGCACCGGCCCGGCGCCGCCGAAGGCGTACATGGGCAGTTCCCGCGGGTCCTTGCCGCGTTCGCCCAGGTGGGCGCGGGCGGCGTTGGCCATGTTCTCGTTGACGATCTGGTGGATGCCCCAGGCCACCTCCTCCACGCGCATGTCGAGCTTGCCGGCCACCGCGCCAAGGGCCTGCCTTGCCGCGTCCACGTCGAGCTTCATCTCCCCGCCGAGAAAATAGTCCGGATCGAAGTAGCCCAGGATGAGGTTCGCGTCGGTAACCGTGGCGCCGGTGCCGCCGCGGCCGTAGCAGGCCGGCCCCGGCTCGGCGCCGGCGCTGTCGGGCCCAACCTTGAGAAGCCCCAGCGCGTCCACCCGAGCGATGCTGCCGCCGCCGGCGCCGATCTCGATCATGTCGATGACCGGGATCTTGATGGGCAGGCCGCTGCCCTTGCGGAAGCGGTAGATCCGGTCCACCTCGAACTCCCGCGCCTTCAGCGGATAGCCGTTCTCCACCGCGCAGAGCTTGGCGGTGGTGCCGCCCATGTCGAAGGAGAGCAGATCGGGATAGCCCGCGCGCTGTCCCAGAGCCGCCGCCGCCAGCGCTCCCGCCGCCGGCCCCGATTCCAGCATGCGCACCGGGAAGCGGGCGGCCGTCTCGGGCGTGCCGATGCCGCCGCTGGACAGCATCACGAAGAAGCTGCCGCTGAAACGCAGGCCGTCCAGCCGCTGCTGAAGCTCCTGCAGATAGGCGGCCACGCGCTCCTGCACATAGACGTTGGCGGCGGTGGTGCTGGTGCGCTGGAACTCGCGGATCTCGGGCACCACGTCGGCGCTCACCGACACGCGGATGTCCGGCGCCACCTCGGCGATGATCTCCTGCGTACGGCGCTCGTGGGCGGGGTTGCGGAAGCTGTTGAGATAGCACACCGCCACCGCCCGCACCCCCTTGTCCCGAAGCTCCGCCACGAGGCTGCGCACGAAGTCCTCGTCCAGCGGGGTCAGCACGGTGCCGTCGGCGGCCACGCGCTCGGGCACGTCGAAGCGGAGGTAGCGCGGCACCAGGGGCTTGGGGAACTCAAGATCGAGGTCGTAGAGCTCGTAGCGGTGCTCGCGGCCGATCTCCAGGGCGTCCCGGAACCCTTCGGTGGTAAGCAGCGCGGTGAGGGCGCCCTTGCGCTCGATCAGGGCGTTGGTGACCAGCGTGGTGCCGTGTACCACCGTGCCTGGCTGCGCCCGGTCGACGATCCCTGTCTCCAGGCCCTCGCGCATGGCGGTTTCCACCGCCACGCTCGGGTCTCCGTGGGTGGTCAGGGTCTTGCCGATGAAGGACGTGCCGTCATCCGCCACCAGGAGCAGATCCGTGAAGGTTCCGCCGATGTCAACGCCGACGCGATACATGGGTTACCGTCGTGGTGAGAAAAGCCGCCGCGTGGTTTGGCCACGGGCGGCTTCGAACACCGCCCCCTACTGCGCGAACAGGTCCATTAGGGCATCGGTCTGATCCGCCGCCGCCGGGCGCAGCAACGGGATCTTGACGCCGGCGTCGCGGTACTGCTGGACACGGGCCTTGACCTCGTCCGGGGTGCCGCTGGCCGTCATGCCCTCCACGTAGGAATCCGGGATGGCCTTGATGAGGGCCTCCATGCCGCCCTCGGCATGGGCCTTCTCGAAGGTCGGGATGTCTTCCTCGTGGATGTAGGGCTCGCCGACTTTCATCTTGGGGCGGGCGATGAACGGGAGCTGGATGGGGTCGAGCTTGGTGGCTACCTCCCAGCGGATGGCGTCCAGGGCCTTCTGGTGGTCGTCGGCGATGGAGCAGTTGATCAACTGGGCCACCTCGAACTTGGAGAAGTCGCGGCCCGCCTCCTCGGCGGCGTCCTTGATGATCTTGAGGGCGTTGGCGGTGTACTCGGGC
>JAJDTQ010000190.1 GCA_022827045.1 Candidatus Binatia bacterium | reverse complement strand
GATCAAGGAGGCCAAGGAGCATCATAGCGGCGAGTTGGAGATCTCGGAGTGCTGGTACAAGTTTCCCCACCTGATCAAGCAGGAGAAGCTGACCACGTCGCAGGTGGACTTCGACAAGAACTTCTCGCCGTGGTCCCACGGCGACCTCTTCTCCGCGCCCCATGAGGTCATCGACATTCCCTGGACCAGCACCGAGCAGCGCCGGATCGTGCCCACGGGCTCCTTCAGCCCCTCCATCAAGGCCTCACCGGAGAAGGGAAAAGCCTACCACGACTACATGGTCGATCAGATCGTCCAGTTCATCGGCTGGCTCAGGAACTACGACGGACCGGTGGCTCAGGTTTGACCCGCGTGGACACGGACGAAGCACACGCGCCCGCCGGGCTCCCGGCGCGCACGCGGCGCCTGCACGACCGCGGCCGGGAGGTCTATCTCGTCGGCACCGCGCACGTTTCGTTGGAGAGCATCGACGACGTGCGCAGAACCGTCGAGTTGGTGCAGCCCGACACCATTTGCGTGGAGTTGTGCCAGGGCCGCTACGAGGCCTTCACCCGACCCGACGCGTGGCGGAAGATGGACGTCTTCAAGGTCATCAAGGAGGGCAAGGCCACGCTCCTCCTGAGCCAGTTGATCATGTCGGCGTTCTACAAGCGTATCGGCGACCGCCTCGGCGTCCGGCCGGGGGCCGACATGCTGGAGGGTGTCAGGCTCGCCAGTGAGCGCGACGCGGAGCTGGTGTTGGCGGACCGCGACGTCCAGGTAACGTTGAAGAGAACCTGGCGGCGGCTCGGCTACTGGAACAAGCTGAAGCTGATCTTCCTGCTCCTCACCAGCGCCGTGGCCGAGCCGGAGGTGGACAAGGAGGCGGTGGACGACCTCAAGCGGGAGGACCGGTTGGAAGATGTCCTGACGGAGTTCGCCAAGGCGTTTCCGGCCGTGAAGGAAGCGATCATCGACGAGCGCGACGTCTACCTGGCGCAGAGGATCCGGGATGCGGAAGGGGAGCGGGTCGTGGCGGTGGTGGGCGCGGGACACGTGCCGGGAATCGCGCGCGCGATTCACGAGGAGCATCCGCTGGCCCCTCTTGAGACAGTGCCCGATTCGTCGTACTGGTCCAGGAGCCTCAAGTGGCTGGTGCCGGGGCTGATCGTGGCGATCATCGGTTACGGATTCTACAGCGCCGGCGCCGCCCATTCGCTGGAGTCCATCTCCATCTGGGTGCTGGCCAACGGCGTGCTCGCGGCCGTGGGTGCCGCGTTGGCCCTGGGACATCCGATTACCGTGTTGGCGGCGTTCGTGGCCGCGCCTATCACCAGTCTCAACCCGACCATCGCCGCCGGCTGGGTGTCGGGCCTGGTGCAGGCGTGGGTGAAGAAGCCGACGGTGGCCGACCTGGAGGCCATGGGGGAGGTGGTGACGGCATTCCCCAAGGGGCTCTGGCGCAACCCCGTCTCCCGCATTCTTCTCGTGGTCGTGTTCTCGAATCTGGGGAGCACCCTGGGAACATTCATCGGCGGCAGTTGGATTGCCGCGCGCTTGTTGTAGAGAATTTCGGGTCCAGGAACAGGAGGGAAGCCATGGCAGATCCGGTCAAGATTGGTTTCGTCACGCCGATTTCGAGCTCGAGTCCCCACTTCGAGCCGTTCAAGGCGTTCATTCCCAAGGAAGTGGAGATGGAGTTCGAGGGGTTGGGGATCGTCCGGGGATCGCTGGAGAGCCTTGCAGGCACGGGCGATATGGTGGTGGAAACCTCCGCCCGTCTGGCGCGGGAGCGCGGCTGGCGGGGCGTCATCGTGAGCGGGGCGCCGGTGGAGGTCCTCAACGAGGGATTGCTGGCGAGGTTGAAGGATGCCGTGGACGTGCCGGTGACGACGGCACTGGAGTCCTGCGTCGAGGCCCTGAAGGCTCTCTCGACGCCCAGGGTATTGTTGCTGACTCCTTTCGTCGAGGTCATGAACAAACGGATTCGCGACTATCTCGCCGATTGCGGCATCGACGCGATCTCGCCCGCGGACACCTTCGACGACTATCGCGACGCCATGACTGTAGTGCCCGAGGATGTCTACTCGCTGACGGAAAAGGCGTTGGGGGCGAACCCGGACGTGGAGGCGATCTATTTCCAGGGCGCGGTGCTGGATCCCCTGCCGGTCCTGGACCGGATCGAGCGGGACCTCTCACGGCCGGTGGTGGCGAGCAATCCCGCCATGCTCTGGTTCATGCTTTCGAGCGTGGGGTATTCGTGCAGCATTTCCGGCTACGGAAAGCTGCTGCAGGAGTGGCCCGGGATCAAGGGTTGACCGTCGAGGCGTTGTCGTCCCCCTCGTACCGCGGAGGGGGACGACGGCGTCGGAGCGGCGGAGGTTACGGCTCGAATCTTCCCCAGCCCCAGCCGAGGGCTCCGAGGCCTACCACCGCGGCGAAGATCCATTTCCAGTAGGGCTCCACTACGAGCTTTCCCTCGACCGCTTTCTGGGCTTCTTCCAGCTTGGCGATCTTGTCGTTGAGCTGTTTCTTGTCCGCGCCCATCTTGTCTTCCAGATTTTGCTTTGCCGCGCGGGTTTCGTCCAGCTCTCGCCGTAGCTGTCCGGCCGTCTCTTCCTTGGCGGCCACGGCGGCTATGGCCGCAACCTGTTCGGAGCGGACCTGCTCCAGGGAGCGGCTGGTTTCGTCAAGCTGCTGTTGCAGTTGCGTGGCAGCTTGGTCGTGGGCGGCGGTGAGGGCCGCGAGTTTTTGCGCCGCTTCCTGCTCCTTGGCGGTCAGGTCGGCTTTTTCGGAGCGGACCTGCTCGAGGGAGTGGCTGGTTTCGTCAAGCTGCTGCTGCAGTTGCGCGACGGCCTGATCGTGGGAGGCGGTGAGGGCCGCCAGTTTCTCCACGGTCAACTGTTCCCTGGCGGCGAGATCGGCCAGATCCTTGTCCTTTTCAGTGCGTACTGCTTCCAGGGAGCGGCTGGTTTCGTCAAGCTGCTGTTGCAGCTTCGCGACAGCCTGATCGTGGGCGGCGGTGAGGGTCGCGAGTTTTTGCGCCGCTTCCGTTCCCTTGGCGCTCAAGTCCGCCACGGCCTGTTCCTTTTCGGTACGGACTTGCTCCAGGGAACGGTTGGTTTCGTCGAGTTGCTGTTGCAGTTTCTCGGCAGCCTGATCGTGGGCGGTGGTGAGGGCCGCCAGTTTTTGCGCTGCTTCCGTTTCCTTGGCGGTCAAGTCGGCCACGGCCTTGTCCTTCTCGGCGCGGGTTTGCTCCAGGGAGCGGGCTACCTCGGCCCGGCGCTGTTCAAGCTGGTCCAGCGCGGTTCGGTGCGCCGAGGTCAATGCGGTCAACTGCAACGCGAGCTGCTGCTTGTCGGCGGTCAACGCACCCAGGAACTGTTGCCGTTCGGATTCGGCTTTCTCCAGGGAACGTTCGGTCTCCGCGAGCCGTTGCTCGAGCTGCCGTTTGGCTTCATTGTCGGCGGGCCCCTGCTTCTCCATCTGCTGTCTGAGGGCCGCCAGCTCGGCCTGAGCCTGTTCCTTCTCCTTCTCGGCCTTCTTCAGCGATTGCGTGGCTTGATCCAGTTGCTCCCGGAGCTGCCTGGCGGCTTTTTCGTGGTCGGCGTTCAGCTTGGCCAGTTGTTCCGTGAGGTCTTTCTTGTCACCGGTCAAGGCGGCGAGCGCCTGTTCCCGTTCACCACGGGTTCGTTCCAGCATGCGCGTGGTCTCATCCAGTTGCTGCCGCAGTTGCGTGGTCGCCTCGTCATGCCCCGCCTTCAGCTGGCCCAACTGATTCGTGAGGTCCTGCTGGCTGGCGGTGAGGGCCGCGAGTTCCTGATCTTTCTGCGCCTGGACCTTTTCCAGGGAAGCCGCCGCATCCGTCAGCTGTTGCTGGAGTTGCCTGACGGCGCGTTCATGAACGGTGCCGAGTTCCGCCACGGCTCTTTCCTTGGCGGCGAGGTCGGCCACGGCCTTGTCCTTTTCCGCGCGGGTCCGGTCCAGAGATTGTGTGGTTTCGGCCAATTGTTCCCGGAGTTGCTGGACAGCCTGGTCACGCGTCACCTGAAGGGCCGCGAGCCGTTCAGCGGCTTCCTTTTCCTTGGCGGCGAGGTCGGCGATGGCCTTGTCCTTTTCCGCGCGGGTCCGGTCCAGAGACTGTGTGGTTTCGGCCAGTTGTTCCCGGAGTTGCTGGACGGCCTGGTCACGCGCCGTCTGAAGGGCCGCGAGCCGTTCAGCAGCTTCCTTTTCCCTGGCGGCGAGGTCGGCGATGGCCTTGTCCTTCTCGGTACGGGTCTGTTCGAATGACCGCATGGCATCTGTCAGTCGTTCCTGGAGTTGCCCGACGGCTTGATCACGCGCCGTCTGGAGGGCGGCGAGCTTTTGAGCGGCCTCCTCTTCCTTGGCGGCGTGGTCACTCAGCGCCTTCTCCTTTTCCGTACGGGTCTGGTCCAGCGACCGTGTCATCTCCGACAGTTGCTGCCGCATCCGTGTCAGGGCGGCCTTCTGGCCGGCGACTTCCGCTTCCAGAGACTGTCTTGCCTCCTTCAGTTGATCGGTTTCCGCGTTCATCGTTACGATGGCCTGGTCCTGCCGCGCGACCTCGTTCTCGAGCCCCTCCACTCGCGCGGTCAACTCGGACCGCGTGCGCACGAGGGCGGCGAAGTTCTCCTCCAGCTCGGCCTTGGCCACCGTAAGGAGCGCGTTCTGCCGCACCAGAGAGTCTCTGACGCCGGTCAGTTCCCGAGTCCTCGCGTCCAGTTCCTGCACCGTGGCGGCTCTTTGGCCGAGTTGGGCGGTCAGGTCGTCGACGTTCTTGAGTGTATTGTCCCGTTCGGCCGTCAGGGCGGCCACGCGCCGGCGATAACGTTCCACGGTCCCGCGCCGTTCGGTGATGGCTGTGTCCAGCTCCTGCCGGACCTGGGCGAGCGAGCCCGTCAGCTCGTCGATCTGCCGCCGGGCGTCCGCGAGCTCCTGTCCCCTTTGGTCGAGCATGCCCTGGCGCCGGCTTACGTCTTGCGTAAGCTCCCCGACCCGCGTTTCGAGGTTGGTGACCTCTTCTCCCCGTCGCTGCAGGTCCTGCGTCAGCGCTGCGTTTTGCGTCTCCACGCGCTGCTTCTCGCGGTTCAGCTGCTCGTGCTCTTCGATGGAGACGCACGAGGCTAGCAGCATGGATAGCGCCACCATGAGGCAGGCGGATTTTGCATTGTACATCATCATCGTCATCCGTTTGTTGGTCCGCGTTCTTGCGTCGGCGCCGTATCCGCGTGGGTTGCGATCCACCGGCGGAACCGCTGTCCGGACGCCCATATTACACGAGCGTTACCTATCAGACTTGGCAGGCAACAAGCAACGCAGAAAATCAAAAAAGATTGACCACTTGCCAACAGGGCAGGCTTCGCGAAGCGAAGCCGAAGGACGCCATTCCGCTTACTCGGACAGGTTCCTAGATCACCTGCCGGCGGCGCAGCCCTTCGATGGCATCCGCGCCGTACCCGAGCCCTTGCAGAACTTCGTCGGTGTCCTCGCCGAGCATCGGGGGCGGGGTGGGGGTCTCCGGCGGCGTCCGGCTCATGTTGACGCCGCTTCCCACCAGCTTCACCTTTCCCATCTTCGGGTGCTCCACCTCGATAGGGAAACCGTACTGCTTTACCTGCGGGTCGTTGAACATGTCCTCGAGGTTGTTCAGCGGGGTGGAGGGCACGTCGTGCTCCCTGAGCTTCTTCAGCCACACGTCGCGCGAGTCCCGCTCGAAGATGGTCTGAAGCTCCCGCTCCACCATGTCGTGGTGTTCTGTGCGGCCCTCCTTCTCGGCGAAGCGGGGGTCTTCCCCCCACTCGGGTTTCCCGGCCACTTTCACGAGCCCCAGCCAGAACTTGTTGGGCGAGGACAGGTGCACGACGAAGGGTTTGCCGTCGCGGTCGACGAAGGCGAACACGCCGGCGGTGCGGGTGCGGTCGGCCCGGCTGGGCACGACGCCGGTCTCGAAGTAGCGGGCGCAGTTCTCGGCGGTGAAGGACACCGACGCCCGCAGCAGGGATGTCTCGATGATCTGCCCCTCGCCGGTCATCATCCGGTTCACCAGCGCCGCCAGCACACCGTAGCAGGCATACACACCGGTGAGATGGTCGGATAGGGAGATGCCCATGCCCTTGGGGTCGTCCGGATCCGTCAGCAGGCTCAGAAGGCCGCTCATTCCCTGGCCCACCGTGTCGTAGCCGGGCCGGTCGCGATAAGGCCCCTCCTGGCCGAAGCCCGAGATGGAACAGTAGATGATCTTCGGGTTCAGCGCGCGAAGGGTGTCGTAGCCGAGCCCGCGGCGGTCCATGACCCCCGGACGGTGGTTCTCGACGAGGACGTCCGACACGGCGGCGAGCTTGCGGCAGATTTCCTGTCCCTCTTCGTTGCGGAGGTCCAGTGTGATGCTCTTCTTGTTCCGGTTCAGGCTGCAGAAGGTGGCCGAATACATTTTCCCGCCGCCCCAGCCCCGGAAGGGGTCGCCGCGTTCCCGGTCCTCGACCTTGATGACCTCGGCGCCCAGGTCGGCCATGAGCATGGATGCGAACGGGCCGGTGACGTAGCTGGACAGCTCCAGAATCCTGATGCCTTCGAGTGTTCCCGCCATGTGTTCAAGCCCCGATGTGGATGTCCCAGAGGTCCTCTTCGCCGCCCAGGGCAGTAGACGTCCAACTGAAGTGGGATGGCGCAGCCGGGACCGATGTATTCGTGGTACCGGCTGATGCGGGCCTTTCCGGTATTGCGTTTCAGGATACTAGTGTCCTGTCCGCGAATTAACCAGACAGGACACTAGCAACTTTAGTGGAGCGGGTCCAGATTGACTCCCCGGCGGCTTTGTGTGAGGTTCGGGTCCATGGTGGGGCTGGCGGCATGCGTGCTGTTCGGGTGGGGCGCCGTGGCCGCGGGGTACGGCGCATACGCGGCGTCGACCGCCCTGACGACTCAGAGCCCCTTCCACCTGACACAGGCGGGCATTTCGCTGTTGATCGCCACCGTGTCGGTCAGCGCCGGCTTTCTCGTGTTGATGCTGGGCCGTCTCGGACGTACGATGCGCGCTCTCCCAAGCTCCACGGAGCGCGAGACGCCGCCGGGGAAATGACGGGATCATTCCAGACGCGGCCGGGCCCTGTGGGCCGAAAGACGTCGGAGTAGCGCATAGTCGGGATCGCGCAACAGCCAGACCAGGACGATCAACACCGCGCCGCCCAGGCCCAGCCAGACCGTTCCCCAAATAGCGGCGAC
>JAJDTQ010000207.1 GCA_022827045.1 Candidatus Binatia bacterium | reverse complement strand
GGCCACCTCCTCGAAGCTCGCCTGCTCGGCCAGGTCGTGCACGTCGTAGCCGCGGTAGACCAACTCGCCCTCCGGGCGCACCGAACAGATGGCCGTCTCCCCGGCCACCACCCCTTCCAGACCCGCCTTTACCTCCGACATCGAACGCTCCTCCTACGGCGCCCCGTGCCTACGATGCACTCACGGGACACTACCGGAGAATTACTCCAATCACGGACGGTGTTCAACCGAGCATCCCGCATGAACCCGCGGAAACGCAACGAGGCAGAACGCATCAGATGGCCTTGGCGTTGCGGAGTCGCCGGATCTCCGAGGCCGTGTATCCGAGGCTCTTGAGAACGGCGACCGTGTGCTGGCCCACACGGCTGATTCTCCCTCCGGGCTTCCGAGCTCCGGCGAACCAGAACGGCGGCGTAAACTCGACGGCGCCCGTGCTCTTGCTTGGGGCGAGCGTCTTGCGGAAACGGACGTGGGGATCTTCCAGCACCTCCTCGGGCTCGTAGACCGGCGCAACCGAGAGCCGGCAGTCGTTCCGGAGAAGCTCCACCCAGTGGTCGCGGGGCCGGGTCTTGAAGACGCGACGCATGGCCGCCTTGATCCGGGGCGTCTTGGCCGGGTCGAGGGCCGAGTCCGCGTACCGCTCCAGCCCCAGCGCCTTGCAAAGGAGCGCCCACTGCCCGGTCCCCAGGGCCGCCAGCGATACGAACCCGCCGTCGGCGGCCTCGTAGGTGTCGTAGCAGGCCGCGGTGCCGGCCAGGGTCGCATGTTCGCGCTTGACCACGGGCCGGGAGCGCCGGGGCGGCGGGTCCAGCATCAGGTAGCGCGCCACCATGAGCAGGGTCCAGTCGAACATGGAGATGTCGATGTAGCGGCCCTCGCCGTTCCGCAGCACCGCGATGTAGCCGGCGAGGATGGCGCTCAGGGCCGGGTATCCGCCGCCGGCCACGTCGGCCACCTGGGCCGCCGGCGGCAACGGCCTGCGGCCGGCCTCCCGGCCGATGCCGAGCATGCCGCTCAGCGCCAGGAAGTTGATGTCGTGGGCCGAGTACTCCACCGACGGGCCGGTCTGTCCGAAGCTCGAAATGGAGCAGTAGACCAGTTTCGGATTCAGCCGCCGGAGCGTCTCGTAGTCTACCCGCAGCCGGCGCGCTACGCCGGGCCGGAACCCTTCCAAGACGATATCCGACTCCTTCGCCAGGCGGTAGAGGACCTCGCGGGCCGCGCCCGACTTTAGGTTCAGAGCGATGCTCTTCTTGCCCTGGTTCAGGAAAGGCGCGCCCGAGCGTACCGCGCCCGGCGCTTCCACCTTGAGGATTTCCGCTCCCAGCGCCGCCAGCAGCCAGGTGCACAGCGTGCCGGGATACATGTGGCTCAGGTCCAGCACCTTGACGCCGTGCAGGATGGATTTCGACATGCAGCCTCCCCCGTTTCGATGGCCTTGATAGAATCACGGGCGGTGCAATTCAACAACCAGACAAAGCCGCCTCCAACCGATATCGTTGTTGAAATGCCCCGCCCGCTGGTTTATCGTACCCTCCGTAAATCGGGCGAGATCTGGCTATCCAACAAGGAGAACAATCATGTTTCGACGAATGGCATGGATCGGGCTCATCATGGCCGCACTGTTGGCGTTCGCCAGCGCCGTGACGGCCGAATCGTTCTACGAAGGCAAGACGGTCAAGATCGTGTCGGTGCATTCCCCCGGGGGCGGCTACGACACCTACTCCCGCCTGTTCGCGCGTCACCTGGGCAACCAGATACCCGGCAAGCCCAAGGTGATCGTCATCAACATACCCGGCGGCAGCGGCCTCATCGGGACGAACTACGTCTACAACGTGACCAAGCCGGACGGCCTCACCCTGGTCCAGCCGAGCTGGAACCTGGCGCAGGCGCAGTTCCTGAACTTCCCCGGGATCAAGTACGACGTCAACAAGTTCATCTGGCTGGGACTGGCCAACGCCGGCCCCGTCACCGCGGTGGTGCGCAAGGGATCGCCGATCCAGAGCATGGACGACTGGCTGAATCCCGCTACGAAGACGCTGATCTTCGGCTGCACCTCGCGCAACAGCCCCACCTGCAGCATCCCGCTGGCCATGAACGACATCTTCGGGGCGAAGACCTCCAAGATCGTGTCCGGCTACAAGGGCACCGCGCCCATCCGGGCCGCGCTCCTGCAGAAGGAAGTGGACGCCCTTACGGGGTGGAGCTGGGACTCGGTGAAGTCCACCGGCATGTCCATGATCGACGACGGCGAAGCCAAGATCATCGCCTACATCGGCGAGGAGCGGCACGCGGAGCTGGAGGAACGCAAGGTGCCGTACCTGAACCCCAGGATCACCAAGGCGGCCGACATCGCGTTCATGAAGGTGCTGATGCTGCCGGCGGCCATGCTGCGGCCCTGGGCGTTGCCGCCGGGGACTCCGAAGGACAAGGTAGAGATCATGCAGGCCGCGTTCAACAACACGCTCAAGGACCCCGGCTTCCTGAAGGACGCCAAGCGCACACGGCTGGACATCAACCCCAAGAGCGGCGAGTACCTCGTGAATCTCATGAACGACATGAAAAAGCGCATGACGCCGGAGATCATCAGCCGGGCGCGCAAGATCATCGGCCTGGACAAGTAGCCGGACGGTAACGGTATTCGGCAGGCAACGATATCAGGACCGGAGAAACAGGAGGCTATCCAACATGTTCCTACGACGAATGTTCATGGGCCTCGTCGTGGCCGTCATGGCGGCCGGTGGCGGGGCCGCTGGAGCCGAGTCCTTTTACGAGGGCAAGACGGTCAAGATCATCTCGGTGAGTTCCCCGGGAGGCGGTTACGATACCTACTCGCGGCTGTTCGCGCGCCATCTCGGGAAGCACATCCCGGGCAAGCCCAACGTCATCGTCATCAACATACCCGGCGGCAGCGGGCTCATCGGCACCAACTACGTGTACAACATCACCAAGCGGGACGGCCTCGCCCTCGTGCACCCCACCTGGACCGTAGCGCAGGCGCAGTTCCTGAACTTTCCCGGGATCCGGTACGACGTCAACCAGTTCATCTGGCTGGGGCTGGCCAATACCAGCCCCATCACCGTGGCGGTGCGCAAGGGTTCGCCCATCCAGAGCGTGGACCAGTGGCTCGACACGAAGACCGAGCCGTTGATCTTCGGCTGCACCGCGCGCAACAGCCTGACCTGCAGCATTCCCCTGGCCATGAACGACATCTTCGGCAACACCTCCAAGATCGTCCCCGGTTACAAGGGGACGGCGCCGGTGCGCGCGGGGCTTCTGCAAAAGGAGGTGGACGCCCTTACCGGATGGACCTGGGACTCGGTGAAGTCCACCGGCATGTCCATGCTCCAGGAGGGCTCCATCAAGCTCCTCACCTACATCAGCGAGGAACGTCACCCCGAGCTTGAAGCGCGAAACGTGCCGCCCCTGAACGACAGGATCACCAAGCCCGCGGACGTGGCCTTCATGAAGGTCCTGCTCCTCCCGGCCGCCATGGTGCGGCCGTGGGCGTTGCCGCCGAAGACCCCGAAGGACAGGGTGGCGGTGCTGCGCAAGGCCTTCGACGACATCCTGAAGGACCCCGCTTTCCTGAAGGACGCCAAGCGGGCGCGGCTGGACATCAACCCCAGGAGCGGCGAGTACCTCACGGGGCTCATCGCCGACATGAAGAAGCAGATGACGCCGGAAGTGGTGAGCCGCGCGCGCAGGATCGTCGGCCTGGACAAGTAGGACCGTTCGAACAGGGCTTATGACCGATCCGGGCGGGTTCCGGCACATGGCCGGCACCCGCCCCGAAAAAGGAGGCAGACATGTCAAACCTCTCTGGCAAGTATGCCGTCGTCGGCGTGGGCGAGACCAGGGTGGGCAAGCGGCCCGAAGCCACCACCAACTCGCTGCACGTGGAGGCCATCCGCCTGTGCCTGGAGGACGCCGGAATCCAGGCGTCCCAGGTGGACGGGTTGCTGACCAACCAGCCGCTCACGGACGCCCACCGGAGCTACGCGGTGCGGCTGGCGCACATGGCCGGCATCGACCCCAGCTACGCCACCGACCTGGCGCTGGGGGGCGCCACGCCCATCGCCATGATCCAGAACGCGGTGATGGCCATCGAGGCGGGCATGTGCAACTACGTGGTGTGCGTGCACGCGCGCAAGCGCGCGACGCCGGATCCCACGCCGGGCTACCCCATCCGTAGCGGCGACGAGCACTGGGAGCAGCCCTGGGGTCATTTCTCCGCGGTGGCCAACCACGCGTTCGCGGCCACCCGCCATATGCACGAGTTCGGCACCACCAGCGAGGACCTGGGGCAGATCGCGGTGTCCACCCGCAAGCACGCGTGCATGAACGGGAACGCCACCATGCAGAAGCCCATGACCATCGAGGACCACCAGAACTCGCGCCTGATCGTGGAGCCGCTGCACCTGTTCGACTGCTCGCTGGAGTCGGACGGCGGCGCCGCCCTGCTGGTGACCAGCATGGAGCGGGCCAAGGACATGCCCAGGAAGCCCGTGCAGGTGCTGGGCATGGGGCAGCACCACCCGCACTCCAGCGTCATGGACGCGCCCACCCTCACCACTCTGGGGAGCCGGAAGTCCTCCGAGGCGGCCTACCGCATGGCCGGGCTCGAGCCCAAGGACATGGACTTCGCCCAGTTCTACGACTGCTTCACCATCACGACGCTGATCACCATCGAGGACTACGGCTTCTGCGGCAAGGGCGAGGGCAAGGACTTCATCAAGGAGGGGCGCATCGAGGTGGGCGGCGAGATCCCCGTGAACACCCACGGCGGGCTGCTGTCGCAGGCCCACCTCGAGGGCATCATGCACGTCACCGAGGGAGTCAAGCAGTTGCGCGGCAACGCGGTGGAGCCCGAGCGGCAGGTGCAGGGCGCCAAGGCCGGCGTTATCAGCGGGCACGGCGGCAGCCTGTGCATGCACGCATCACTCGTACTGGGGGTACAATGAGCAAGTCGGAAGCACACGACAAGCGCGGACGCGCGGCGCCGCGCAACGAACCGTTCCTGGCGGAGGTGGAGGCCCAGCCCTTCTGGGACAACCTCAAGGCGCACAAGCTCACGGTACAGCGCTGCAACGTCTGCGGGACCTACTTCAACTTCCCGCCCCAGGCCATGTGCGCCAAGTGCCTGTCTTCGGACAACGAGTGGGTACCGGTGAGCGGCAAGGGCACCGTCTATTCCTTCGTCACCTATCACCGGGCATGGCATCCGGCCTACCAGGACCAGATCCCGTACAACGTCTCGCTCGTGGACCTCGACGAAGGGCCGCGCCTGGTGAGCAACGTCGTCGACATCGCGCCGGAGGAGGTGAAGGTGGGAATGGCGGTGGAGGTGGTGTTCGAGGACCACGAGGGGTTCACGCTGCCGAAATTCAAGCCGAGCGCGTAGAGGAGTCGAACAATGGCCTACACGGCACAAGGGCGCACCAAAAACTTCCCGGTCTTCGACTGCGACAGCCACATCCACGAGCCCAGGGAGGTATGGGACGAGTACATTCCGGAGAAGCAGCGGGCTTTCGCCAAGCAGCATTTCTACCGGGACATGGACCGGCTCGTGATGGTCGTGAACGGCCAGGTGAGCTACGGCAATCCCAAGACCTACGCCTATCCCGGACAGGGCTGGCACCCGGGCATGAACAAAAAGGTCCTGGGCTCCATCGCGCCCGACGACCCCAGGTGGGACGAGGAGATCGGCCGCAACGCGAGCCAGCGGGACCCGCAGGTCCGCCTCAAGGACATGGACGCGTCAGGCATCGACCAGGTGATGGTGTTCCCGTCCACCTTCGTGCGCATGCCGCTGGTCAAGAACCCGGATGCCGCCCGCATCTGCGCCGCCGCCTACAACGACTGGGTCAACGACTACTGCGCGGCCGACCGCAAGCGGCTCTATCCCTGCGCGGTCCTGCCGGTCCAGGACGTGGACTACGCGGTCCAGGAGCTCCGGCGCGTGGCCAAGCTGGGCTTCAAGTCCGCGGTGGTGCGGCCGGTGCTGGTCAACGACCGCTACCCCACCTTCCCCGAGTTCGACCCCTTGTGGAAGGAGTTCGAGGAACTGGGCCTGGCCCTGGGCATGCACACCTTCCCGTCGGGCGGCGAGGCCGTCACCGAGGCCATGGCGGAGCGCATGTCGACCGGCACCCAGGGCAAGAGCAGCGCCCAGCGCTCGCCCTTCACCGCCCACGAAGTCTACGTGTACTCGCCGGGGCAGTTCGTCGAGAACATCATGCGCAGCATGGGATCGGTGCAGCCCGGCTCCGAATCCCTGAGCTTCATCAGCGAGGCCCAGACCTGGACCATGATCGTGATGCTCACGGGCTGGCTGGAGAAGTTCCCCAAGCTCCGGGTGGCGATCCTGGAGTCCAACTCGAGCTGGCTGCCGCTGATCCTGGAGAAGGCGGAGACCTACCTGGACCTCTACCGCTTCGTGCGCGAGCAGGCCAAGCCGCCGCAGAAGGTCGGCGACCCGCGGGAGACCTTCGCCCGGCAGTGCTTCATCGCCTTCGAGAGCGACGAGGACATCACGCTCAGGCTGTGGGACATCTTCGAGGACATCGCCCTGTGGTCCTCCGACATGCCGCACCACGATGCTTCCGACACTTGGGAAGCCATCGACAACATGGACAAGCACGGCGTGCCGCGGGACGTGCAGGAGAAGCTGTTGGGCGGCAACGCGCGCAGGCTCTACGGCATCGAGCCGGAGCTGTTCGTGACCGAGGCGCCGGCGGAGTACACGCCGGTCAACATCGTGCCGCGCTACGCGGGCTAGCAGCCCACGGGACCGCCGGGGCCCCTCACCCGGCCTTCGGCCACCCTCTCCCAGAGGGAGAGGGTTGGGGTGAGGGCATCCGGAGAGGGGCCTGATGCCCGGAGCCGAGACCATGATCGAACTGGACAGCGTCACGTCGACGAGCGAGACCGAATACCTTGAGTGGCACCTGCGCAACTACGAGGACATGCCTCGCGAGGTCATCCTCAAGATGGACCTCCTGCGGGTCGGCCACTGGTTCACCGACGCGGCCCTGGAGCTGGCCTCCGAGGCCCTCGTCAAGTCCTACCGGCTGTTCTCCTACGACCTCATGTCCATGAAGGACATGAAGCGGAAGGAGCACCGCCGGACGCCCGAGTGGTTCGCCATCCGCGACGGCCACCTGGGCCTGCGCCCCGTCATCGTCCAGACGACCCTGAACGCCGATTCGCCGTACGTCATCGACGTGGTGGACGGAGAGGTCCGGCTGCTGCTGGACGGCCGCGAGCTCTGCGACGTGAGCTTCCCCAAACCGCTCAAGTACTATACGCGGTCGTTCGAGGACGGCACCAAGTACCACGAGATCATCGCCTTCGGGTATTTCGCCACGGTGTTCCGCAACTGCCAGTACTGGGGGCCGGACGAGGAGTGCCGCTTCTGCGACATCAACGTCAACGTGCGCCAGATGAAGGAGTCCCGGGACTTCACCTTCAACACGCCGGTGAAGCCGGTGTCCTACGTGGCCGAGGTGGCCCGCTCCATCGAGCAGGACGCCATCGACGAGGTGGGCTACGCGCCCCCCATCGACTTCCTGATCTCCGGCGGCACCATCCTCAAGACCCTGCACCGCAAGTCGGAGGACGACTTCTACCTGGAGTACGCCTCCGCCCTCAAGTGGGGCGGACACCGCCGCTACATCAACATCCAGACCAACGCCAAGGACAAGGAGACCATGAAGCGCTACCGCGCCGAAGGCGTGGACTGCCACCACGCCAACATGGAGGTCTGGGACAAGCGGCTGTTCGAGTGGATCAACCCGGGCAAGAACCGCCGCATCGGCTGGGACAACTGGGTCAAGTGGATGATCGAGTCGGTGGAGGTTCTGGGCGAGGGCAACGCCCGCCCCAACTTCGTCTGCGGCGTGGAGCTGGCCCGACCTTACGGCTTCGACAACATCGCCGATGCTGTCAAGTCCACCGGCGACGGCGTCGACTTCATGATGCGCCACGGCGTCTTCCCGCGCTTCAACCAGTGGCGCCGGGAGCCGGGGTCCGACCTGGTCTCCCAGCACGAGCAGCCCGCCATCCCCCTGGAGTTCTACATCCAGATCATGGCGCGCTACTACGAAAGCTGGAAGAAGTACCGCCTCCCCTTCCCTCACCACGACTCCGTGCACCCCGAGCGCCGCTGGGGCTCCGGCCACGCCACCTACGACGACATGCTCTTCCTCAACGACTGGCCCAACTACGAAGAGGAATGGGACCGGGGCTCGCGGGAAGGGTTGAAGGCCTGCGTCGTCAGCGAGTAGGACGGTATCCAAAGCCTGCTTTCTTTCATCGGCTTTTAATCAGTCGGCGTTTCTCTTTCAATCGGTCGGACCACTAGCTTTCAATTGGTCGCCCCTTGACTTTCAATTGGTCGGGTGCATATCCTTACACATCAACTACTTGAAGAGATGTGGATATGTATCCCCGTTTTATCGAAAACCATATCCATGACGCGCTGACCCATACGAGAGTCGTGCTTGTATCCGGGCCTCGACAGTCGGGGAAAACGACGCTCGCGAAACAGATCGCCGGCCGAAACATCCCGTTTCTGAACCTTGACGACAAGACCACGCTGGATGCGGCCTTGGCAGACCCGGTGGGTTTCATACGCGGCCTCGACCGGGCAGTTATCGACGAGGTTCAGCGCGCACCCGACCTGATTCTTGCCATCAAGACAGCTGTAGATGCCGACCCGAGGCCCGGACGCTTCTTGCTCACCGGGTCCGCGAACCTGATGACCGTGCCGCGGGTGGCCGATTCGCTTGCGGGCCGAATGAAGATCGTACGCCTCTTGCCTCTGGCCCAGGCGGAGTTGAAAGGGAGACCCTCCACCTTCCTCGATGCAGCCTTCCAGGGCCAGGTGCCGAATGTCAGCGACGTCGTGGTCGGAGCCGATTTGATCGAAAGGGTTTTGGCCGGCGGTTATCCGGAAGCTCTCACCCGCTCGCGCTGGAACACCCGACAAGACTGGTATCTCGACTATATCGAGGCCATCGTTCAACGGGACGTCCGCGACACCGCCCAACTCGAAAAGATACCGCTCATGCCGAGGCTCTTGCGGGTCCTCGCCGAACATTCCGGACAACTCGTCAACTATTCCGGATTCGGCGCACCGCTGGGAATGAACCACCCCACCACGAGGAGATACACCGGCGTCTTCGAGAGTCTGTATCTCCTGTGCAGCCTGCAACCTTGGTTCAGCAATGCGCTCAAACGCCTCACCAAGACACCGAAGCTGCACTTCCTCGATGCAGGACTCCTTGCCGCGTTGAGAGACGTCACTCCCGACCGCGTGAAGAAAGACAAGGCGCTGTTCGGACCGGTCCTTGAGACATTCGTTCTGGCTGAGCTACTGAAATTGGCCAGTTGGTCGGACGACCGGTACGAGTTCTCGCATTTCCGCGACAAGGAACGGAAAGAGGTCGACATCGTCATGGAGGACCGTCGCGGCCGCGTGGTCGGAATCGAGGTCAAGGCATCCGCCACCGTGACCGCTAGGGACTTCGCGGGCCTCCGCCGTCTGTCGGAAGCGTGCGGCGACAGATTCACGCTGGGACTAGTCCTCCACGACCACGAACACACCGTGCCGTTCGGTGAACACCTGTTCGCTGCGCCGATCTCGGCGCTGTGGTCGTGACCGGGTAACCACCGGAGAAACTCGACTGGGGACCGCGAACCGGAAGGGAAGTCTGGTAAACGGCCTACGCTTGCCGAGAAACCTCGTCTGTCTACTCCGGGGTGTCGAATACCGCGGCCACGCTGGTGGCGAATTCTTCAAGCAGCGCCGAGGTGGCAGTCTCGCCGCGGCGGAACACGCCGTGCTCGACGTATGAGTCGCCTTCCAGGGTGAGGACCGTGATGATTTCGTCGCGGGGGTCCACGATCCAGTATTCGGGGATGCCACCCTCAGCGTAGTCGGCGCGCTTCTCCACCAAGTCCCGGTCCGGGTCGTCAGGACTCACCACCTCTGCGACCAAGTCCGCCCCAAGCCAGTAGCGGTCCTGGTAGCGCGGATCCGAACGACGGCGTAGAAGCAGAATGTCCGGCTCCCGGAACTTGCCTTCGCGGATGCGCATGCGCAGTGCCGAGATCAATGCGATACCGCCACGCGGTTTGAGGTAGTCGTGGAACAGATCATAGAGAAAGGCGAGGATGGTTTGGTGCGTGGACGTGGGTATTGGCAGTTCCTCTATGTAGCCGTCGGTGAATTCGATCAGCCGGCGGCTGTAGTCCGTGAGCCACAGGTAGCCCTCATCGGTCCAAGCGCCTTGGCGTGGCAGAATATCGCGCAACAGGGCGTCCAGGGCTTCCTGCGACATGGTCGCGGCTCCGCTCACTCGGGTCATGCCCTCATCCCTTCACGTGTACAGGGTTCGTAAGGCGAATCCATACCAGCATCCCTTCATCGTTCCACCTCCGTATGGCTGTGTCAGCATGGCTGCGTGACGCGGTTTCAATCCGATTATCCCGGAAAGACATCACCGTCAGACAACAGCGCCGGGACCCCGCTCACCCGTCATTCCGGCGGAAGCCGGAATCC
>JAJDTQ010000057.1 GCA_022827045.1 Candidatus Binatia bacterium | reverse complement strand
GCGCGCGCGGGGGACCGGCCAAGGTGGCGGTGGTGGGGAGCGGGCTGTTCGGCACCATCTCCGGCAGCCAGATCGCCAACGTCGCCACCAGCGGCTCCTTCACCATCCCGATGATGAAGCAGGTCGGCTTCCGGCCGCAGTTCGCGGGCGCGGTGGAGCTGTCGGCCTCCATGGGGGGCATGTTCATGCCGCCGGTGATGGCCTCCACCGTGTTCCTGATGAGCGACATCAGCGGCATCCCGTACGTCGAGATCATCGTGGCGGCGTTCATACCCGCCTGCCTCTACTTCTACACGGTCTTCTGGCAGGTGCACATGGAGAGCGTGAAGATGGGGATCACCTCCCCCACCGAGGGCCAACGCTCGGCGTGGGACGTGCTCAAGGAAGACGGCCACTTCATCGTGCCGCTGGTGGTCATCGTCTGGGTCCTGCTGGAAGGCTACACCCCCATCCGGGCCGCGCTGGTGGCCATCGCGACCTTGCTGGTGGTCACGGTCATCCGGAAGAAGGGGCGCAAGGACTTCATCAAGAACGTGCTCAAGGGGCTCGAGACCGGCGCCACCACCACCATCATCGTGGCGCTGCCCATCGCCGCCGGCGCCATCATGGTCACCGCCATCTCCGCCACCGGCCTGGGCGGCAAGTTCGGCTCCATGGTGATGCTCTTCTCCGGCGGCTACCTGTTCCCGGCCCTGGTCATCGCCATGATCGCGTCCCTGGTGCTGGGGGCGCCGCTGTCGGTGGCGGCCACCTACATCCTGACGGCCATCATGATCGTGCCCGTGACCGTGCAACTGGGCGTGCCGCCGCTGGCCGCGCACCTGTTCGCGGTCTATTTCGCGGTCATCGCGCCCATGTCCCCGCCGGCGGGCCCGGCCATGTTCCTTGCCGGAGGCCTGGCCGGAGCCAACCCCATGATCGTGGGGCTCCTCGGCATACGCCTGGCCGTCGGCGCGTTCGTGCTGCCGTTCCTGTTCGTCTTCAACAACGGGCTGCTGATGCACGGGAGCCTTTTCGAAATCGCCTTCGCCACCGCCACGGCAGCGCTGGCGCTGTTCGCCCTGGCCGCGGGTTTCGAGGGCTGGATCTCCAGGGCCACCGCCGCCTGGGAGCGCGTTCTCCTGGTGGCCGGTGGTTTCGTGATGATCTTTCCGCATCCCATGACTCTCAGCCTGGGCGCCGCCGCCGTGATCCTGGCCATCGTCGCCCACCTGGTCCGGGTAAAGGCCTTCCGGGGCGAGCCCGCGTCTCCCTGACGGGCTAGGCCCTCACCCGGCCTTCGGCCACCCTCTCCCAGAGGGAGAGGGGTTGTGTTTGACTACTCGGACAGACTCCCCGGGAAAGGACCCGCGTCATGCCCCACGAGAAAGATCACCGACGTGTCCGTTCCCGTGCGGGATCGACAGGCCGCGGTCCGGAACCGCGGAGACGGATGTCGGTAGCGCGGACAGCGCTGGTCGTGCTCCTGCTCGCGTGGGTGGCGGGTTGCTCCTTTACGACCCCGCCGCCGAAGCGCCAGGCGGACATCTGTCAGGTCTTCGCACAGTATCCGGACTGGTACGACTATGCGGTCAAGTCCCAGCAGAAGTGGGGGACGCCGGTGCACATCCTCATGGCGTTCGTGCGCCACGAGTCCAGCTACCGGAGCCACGCCCGGCCGCCCCGTAGATGGCTCTGGTTCATCCCGTTGGGGCGCCCGTCGTCAGCCAAGGGATATGCCCAGGCCCAGGATCCGGTCTGGGGCGAGTACCAGGCGGAGCGGGGCAGGCTCTTCCGCAGCCGCTCGGACATGGAGGACGCGCTGGATTTCGTCGGCTGGTACAACGACAAGACCTGGCGCCAGCTCGGCATCTCCCGCACCGATGCCGAGCAGCTGTATCTCGCCTACCACGAGGGGCGCGGCGGCTATAGGCGGGGAACCTGGAAGAAGAAGCCGAAGCTCCAGCGCACCGCCAGGAACGTGGCCGCCACCGCCGCCCGGTACCGCTCCCAGCTCGCCCAGTGCGAGTCGCGTTTCCGCTGCGACTCCTGGTACCAGGTCTGGCCTCTGTGCCGCTGACCGGCCCTAGTGTCGTGTCCCGTAAATTCCTGCGATAATTTGCTGGTCCTTTCTGCATTGAATTCGGTTTTTTATCTTATTTATCAACATGTTAATGAATTTTCTATTTATTCCGTAATCAGTATGCAACCTCATTCGATCAAGCTCCAGTCTTGGCAAGCGTACTAAAGTCGCTCAAAATTACCAAGCGAGCCGTCGACGGCGACGCACTCAAACCCGCGGAGCGCGAGCGGGTTGTCTGGGATGACGATATCCCGGGCTTCGGCGTGCGTGTTCATCCCTCGGGCGCAAAGGCTTTCGTCGTAAACTACCGCGCCGGCAACGGCGGTCGCAAGGCTCCCAACAAGCGGGTGGTGGTGGGCCGCGCCGGGAGGATCACCCCGGACCAGGCCAGGCGCATGGCCCAGGAGCTTCTGGGGCGGGTGACCGCGGGCGACGACCCCGCAGGTGAGCGGGGGGAGGCGCGGGCTCTGCCCGCATTGGGCGAGGCCTGCAAGGACTACACAACCCTGTATCTCGGCGACTGGCTCCCGCGTCCTCTGGACGCCATCACCCGCCGGGAGGTCGAGGTCCGCTTCCGGCTCCTGACCGAGCGCCACGGAGAGATGCCCACTTGATCAGCGCGTGCCTGTCGAGCCTGTCGTCCGTCGATGCCCGTCTGGGCTTTAGGCCCTCCTGTTGTCTCGTTTTCGTAAGCAGTGCACAAAGGAAGTACGCAGAGGCGGCAGGTCCATGAGTCAATCGTTTCAGTTGGTAGAAGAGAAATTGCGCGAGTCGGCTTTCTTTCTGGACCGGTTTCGTGACTCCGACCCTCTGGGCGTGGAGGCCCGTTTCTACTTCAGCGCGTTTGTTTCGGCCGCGAGGAGCGTAACCTTTGTCCTGCAAAAGACGATGCGTGGAGTTTCAGATTTCGACGAGTGGTACCTTTCGGCTCAGGAACGCCTCAAGACTGATCCCTTAGCGCGCTATTTCAAGGACCTTCGCGATGAAGTGGTCCACAAAGGTCCAATTCCGTTGAATGAGGTGACGGTTGAGCACTTGGATGAGGTTTTGCGATCCCAATTGTGCGGCTACCCTCAAGCTCACACCATCATTATGCCCAACTTGACGAGTGCAAGTTCAACTGTTCTCGCCGACGCCGTTCGCGTATCCGAGAACTACCTCAAGTCCCTAGTGACCGTGGTGTACGAATGTTACAGCCGGTTCAGGTGTTTTGTTGACCCCCGCTGGTACTTCACTCCTGGGCACTTCGCGGCAATGGGGAAGACCTTCGAGGACGCCTTATCCGAATGCGGGGTTCCCTCGTCATGGGCAATCCATGCACCTGACAGCAATGTGCGGTGGCAAATCTTGAGACGACAGCAGCCACCCTGCCTAATCAACGACCTGTTTCACGAACATCTCGGCAAATACATTCCCGATCCAGACGACGACGAACGTCAAACCGACACAGACTGACCAAGCCCCGGCCATCATGAACTCCGCAGGGCGTCATGAGTGGCGTCGGGTGGCGACTCCTCGGGTACCGCAAACCGCGAGATCACGGGGATCTACGCCCACCTCGACAATGTTGCGTTACCGGATGCGGCCCCGCGTGCGCGGCAGCCGTCATCGCCCGCGCCGTGGGATACAGGGGTGGGGCTGCCGTGATTGCCGGCAGAAACGGACGCTGCCAGAGTTGGGCGATGAGTCTTTTGAGAGGGCGTACCAGCCCGACTGTTCATGCTGGTCAGTGACCCTTTCCGGCCATTCTTCTGAGCCATTCCGACTCATCCACCGCTACGCGGCTCAGCGCTGTCGCAAGGGTCTGCGCAATCCGTTGGGCGTATTCGGCCTTGAGTTCGCCCTGCCACCTGTATCGCTTGTCGCAGGTGTCCGTGAACTCGAAACCCCCTTCAGCTTCTCGCTTTATCGCCGTAACCGCACGGGTGTCCTCCGATGGCTTGAATTGTCGAAGAACCCAACCGGCTGGATCAAGCCCAATGCCCAGGCGCTTGAAGTCGCCACCGAGTCTGACGACGAGTTGCTCCCTCACGTTCCCTGGTTCGACCAGCGGAAGGAAAAAGAACGAAGTCTCCTCATCCAGCCTGATGCAATCGCATCGGGGCCTCATGCAGATCAGATGCATTTCATAGCCATCCATCATCGCCGTGACTACAGAACCCAGCAACAATGTCGGCGGTGGTGCATTGAACACCGTCCGAAAGCTCATGATCCAGGCCAACCGCTCATCCAGGCCAACGGCGTCACCGCCAGCGAAGCCAGCGGAGAGACCTTCGAAAGCTTTGTCTTTCAAAACACTCGCCTCCAAGCCCTTCTTCGCCAACGTGATAGTCTGTTCCAGGTCAAGTTTTCGGCCGCCGAACTCGAAGTGCGCAGATCGTCTGCCCTTGCGCCGTATCCAACCCTCGATCGCCTCTGCGCCCGCAGGAGAGTGTGCCGCGACAGCGTTGTCCATGAGGCCACGAAGCTCCTCGGCAACATGGTTCACGATCTGCCGTTCCGCATCGTCTGGATTGGAAATGCACGCCCTTTGGGCAAGAAACGCAGGATCCAAGTCTGCACAAAACTGATCCAAGACCTTGTGCGCGCCCTCTCGAACAGCAGTCAAGGAGGTAAGCGCTATGCTCGGCAGTAACCCCGCGGTCATAGCCGAAAAGTCCTCGACCAGCCGCTCAGGAAGATCCGCCTCCGCGACGCTCCGCTCCTTCAGGGACTCCGCCAGATTCACATCAGACTTTGCGTAAAGAACCACATGACCATGTCGATATGAAATGGTCGTCTTGCTCTCGTTCTCCGCTGGATCAAGTCCAGTTTTTCTCAGTTCATCGACTACGGCTGTACAAATATCCTCCAGGCGTGCCTCGCCGGTATAGATAGCCACGAGTCGAAGCGAGTTCCGATCTACTTCTTCATCGAGCAGATCGTGAAGCAATCTCAGCGCATGTTGGGAATCGCCGTCCTGTAATAGCCAATCCAGAACTACGATGTCGGCTTGCCTCATCACTTCCATCGCTGATTGCCTGTGCCCAACTACACCGCAAATCACACCCAGATCTGAGAACGAGTCGATAACAGATCGTGCGTTCAGGGTGTGTTCTGATCTACGATTAACCAAGCCTTGATTTTCCTGACCTGAGGCCACCGCGCCCCGGCCCGGTGTCGCGACCTCGCCCTTTGGTCCATCGTCCCGGTCCGCTGCCATGTAGGCCTCGTCGTCGACCACTACGGCCGTCTGAAGAAAACGCCTCGCAAACTCGCCGCGGCCACGACCAAGTTCTTCCGCCGATTCCATCCCTCTCCCCTATGATTCGCCCACTGGTACTACACCGAATGTCGCGCCCCCACCCCCTTCGATCAGCTGTAGGTCGAACCCCACCCGGCGCAGACTTTCACGTCCGATGTGCAACCCCATCCCACGTCCGCCGGGCTTTCTGCTGAAGCCGAACTCGAAGATCGCTTCCCGGTCGCGGACACTGACTCCTGGTCCGGTATCTGCGACCAGCAACGTGCCGCTGTGCTCGTCCAGTCTGATGCTTCGCTCGCGTTGCGGATTCTGTTGCGATAGCCAGAAGATGGCGTTGTCCACAAGGTTCACGAAAACGGGATAGAAGCTCGAAGGGAAGCCGACAACCTTGGCCTTGGCAAAGGCCGTTGTCGCCGTCAACTTCACGCCATGACGCGCCAACCGCGCCCGGAACAGTTCCTCCAGGAAGTCTCGAATCTCGGAACCACTGATCTCCACCGCCTTCCTGTAGAGGCGGCGCTGCAACGGTGTGAACAGTGTCAGGTACCCGTCCAGATGATCGAAGCTCGTTCGGATACTGTCGTACAGCTCCCCCAATCCTTCATTCACATCAGCCCAGGCCTTCAATTTCCGCAAGCCGTTCCTGACGGAGCGTATTGTGCCCGAGAACTCATGATTAATGATCTCGATCGCCATCCCCAGTTGCGCCAACTGGGCATCGGCCTCCGCTTCCTCCTCCAGCAAGAGGTTGCGCTGCTCAATGGCCATCAACTGCTCGGCTGTCGAACTCTCCCCTGTTACGTCTATGGCCTGAAGCTGCTCCAACACCGAGCGCAACAATTCGCTTTGGTCCTTCGTGGTCTCCAGGATCCTGTTCTCCAGCGTATCCCTGGTTTCGATGAAAAGCTCATCGGGCATTCCCGCAACATCGATCCGTTGAAACTCACTCAACACCGCCCGCAGTTCCAACTCGACAGCCTTTAGCGACCGCCCTGCCACGTCCCGCACTTCCGAAGCGACCTTGTCTGCCTCCGTTCTCACTGCCCGGCTTGATTGTCCTGTAGTCCTGCGGGCTTCCCGTCCAAGGCCTTCCAGTGCAGATTCTGTCCTGACACGGCGATCAAGAGACAACCTTGCCTTCCCGGCCTCTTCGCCAATGAGATCTTCAACGAGCTCGCGTGCTGGCCCGAACACATTCTCCTGAAGCGAGGCGAACTCCCTGTTGTACGCACCCCAATCGCGGACCATTGCCTTGCTCAATCCGATACGCGGACGCGATACTCTATACCGAGCCTCCAGTTCCCTGATGTCCGCTTGTGCTCGGCGTTCGAGATCGAGGACCTCGCGCGCCGCCAGTTCACTATCCGCAATGCTACACGCCGACCGTAGTTTCGCAGCGACGCCATCTGTCAATTCCAAGGCCTCTTCTTGAGGTGCATTCTGCGCGAGCTTGTCGAAAAACGTGTTTAGGCTGGCTTCAAACTTCCTCTTCCTCTCCGAAACCTGTCTCTCTCGTCGTCTCCTCGCGTCATCTTCCTTCGAAAGCTCGCTCTTTCGTAGATCGAAGGTCTCGGCATGCACCCCATCTGTGCGGAAAAAGTCCGCCGCCATCTGAAGAAAGAAGTTCTGGAGTATCGATCGGAATTGACGGTAAGCCCTGTTTTCCTGGAATCCTTCTCGCCCTGCCTTCTCCCGTAGGTCCCGATTCCTGTCTGCGTCGATTTCCACCGCCCCGAACATCTTTCGATGGGAAAAATAGTAGTAGTAAGCGCTCTTCGTTCGCCTGAACTCGATGTCCAGCCAGTCATAGTCGGTGTCACCATAAGGCAGCACTCGAATCCCGTTCCGGTAAATATACAGTCCTCCCAACTGTTCCGTCTTGTTTGCCAATCTCGCGTGCTCATCATGCGGGATCGTCGAGTGCTTGCTATCGCCCTCGAAGGCGGCGAAGTCGATCGAGAACGGCCCGCAGAGCGTGTGTGCACCGCGCCCGCCCCCCCAAGGTATGACGTGGTCAGCTATTGTTTCGCCGTAGATCGAAATCTCGCCCCGGAACTGACCGAACTCGTCGAACGTACCGCGAATCCGGTGATCCGCGTTCTGAAACTCCTCTGGGGTGAAGAATTCGGCTTCGCCGATCAAATCGTCGGCCACCTCATCCGTCCTGTGATCGCGAAACGCCGTGCGGATCACGCTGCGGGAACCCGGTGCCATGGTATTGCTGAATCCGAGCAACGCCTTCTTCAAGGGCGTCGCCTTCTTCAACGCGGCCGCCACACTCGCTGTCGGATCACCGTCTATATCGTCTGCTAGTAGTGCCGATGTAGGCCTGATGATGAAATGCGTCCCGCACCCGTTCCGGCTGAGTGACGGTTCTTGGAGGTAGGAGTCGATCTCTTGCGGATCTATGTCGAATTGGTCCAATTCGCCAGCAAGCTGTTCCAATAGTTGCCTCTCGACTCCGCGACCGACCCTCTCGGCATTCTCACGAAACTCCACAACCATCTCAGCCACATCGTGTGCCGACGGCAGCGTGCCTGGCGAAAATGACCGTAGCGGGATATCGATTTCATCCAGGTCGATCCCGGGCCACTCGAAAATGCCCCAGTTCAGGAAAGCTGCGGTGAGGTCGGATGCTCCATCTCCGGTCTTCGGACGAGTGAGCACCAAGAGTTGCGGCCCGATGGTCGCAATCGCGAGCCTTCCGATTCCCTTCTCTCCGAGCATCGGGCGCAGTTCCTTGTCAGGGTCCTGCGGTGGATTTCGAGTGGGACCGAATTTGCTCTCCGTGCCGACCGTCAGCCATCTGGTCACGAAGTCGTCGTGGCTCATTCCGACGCCATCGTCCCTCAAGACGAATAGCCCGTCGGAGCGGTAGTAGTCGATTTCCACGCGGTCGGCGTACGCATCGTGTGCGTTCTTGAACAGCTCGCTGATCGCCGTAGGCATGCCGGCAATCTGCTGTCTCCCCAGCATGTCGAGTGTCCGAGCGCGGGTCTTGAACGTCGCCATCAGGAAAGTCTTCCCACGTCCTTCAGATGCTCGATGAACCGGTGACCGACCAGCTTCGCCAAGTGCACCGGGACCGCGTTTCCGATCTGCCGTGCCATCGACGCCATACACCCCTCGAAGACGAAGTCCTCCGGGAACGTCTGCAGGCAAGCGGCTTCCCGAATGCTGATGGCCCTGTTCTGTTCTGGGTGGCCGAAGCGTCCATTCGAATAACTCGTGCACCTGGTAGTCAGCCCCGACGCCGGGGAGTCCCAGGACATTCGACCGTAGACATCGCTATATCCCGAAAAGCCTTTGTGACACTCAAGCTTGAGGTGTTCCGGCCAATCGCGGTGGCCACCACCTTCCGGCGTCGCCTTGACGCGTTCCACGTTGCGCGCCGAGAGATTTGCCGCTCTATGATTCGGTACCTCCTCGTGTTCCTCCCCCGCGCGGATCGCTGGAAGATGCGAGATCCAGTCCCGAACCGTAGAGTATTGCTCGTTCGGCGTTCCCGGCCCGTGTGTCTCATCCGGTAGTTGGATGGCGCCGTGGCAGCTCGCCACCAGGACGAGGCGTCGACGGGTTTGCGGTATCCCGTACCGCGCCAGTCTGATGGGTCGATAGTCCACCTTGTACCCTGCGGTGTCCAGTCGGCTCAGAAAACCGCCGAAGGGCTGACTACCACTGTCCAGCTTTTGCAGGCCCGGAACATTCTCCACAAACACGAGATCTGGTCGGCAACTCTCCACCAAATGTGCAAAGTGGGCAAGCAGCGGCACGCGCTCGTCTTGATCCAGCCTCGGCCGCTTCGTATTTTGCTTGGTAAAGGGCTGACATGGCGCACACCCGCTGAATAGCACCGGGTTTGGCCCTTCCGTTTCCACCCGGTGCCGGATCGTTTCAACGCTTACATTGCGGATATCTGCAAACTCGAAGTGTGTGTCGGGGAAGTTGGCCTCGAAACTCTCCCTAGCGTCCGCATCGTGATCCAGAGCGAACGAAATCTCCATGCCGGCGGCCCGAAAGCCGCGGCTGGCGCCGCCACAGCCTGCAAAAAAGTCGTATACCTGAACAGTCAAGGGTTCACCGCAGTGGGTCACGTTTACTCACTGAAACCAAGCTGCAAACGCCCTCACGGCGCACAAGCCCGCTCCATTCCTGCTTGGTGCGGAGCATGGACGCATCGGTGCTTCTCATCCCCTTGTTGTGGCCTAGTCTCCATAATCACCACTGCCACGGTACTCTGGCTGGGGCGGACCCTTCGCGCGTGACCAACGCAGCAAGCTTGCGTTCGACTGCTGTCCGGTCCTTGGTTTCGCACTCCCAGATGACGAACACCCGCCAGCCGAGGGTCTTCAAGGCTACTTCCTGGCGCGTGTCGCGCTCGACGTTGGCTGCGAACTTCGCCGTCCAGAAGGCGATCCGGGACTTGGGGGTGGATGCGTACCGGCATCCTTCGTGCCGATGCCAGAAGCATCCATGCACGAACACGGCCAGTCGGTGTTTCGGGAACACCAGATCGGGCCGACCAGGCAAATCTCTGCGGTGTAGCCGAAAGCGCAATCCAATCCGGTGAGCGATGCGACGGACCGTGAGTTCAGGCGCTGTGTCGCGTCCGCGTATCCCTGCCATCAATTTGCTTCGCCTCTTGCTATCTACGATATCGGTCATGTGTCCGCTCCCAGAAGGCGGGACATGAGGGATTTGTTTAGCGCGAAGGCGACCCTGGAGCCGGACTCCGCAACGGTGACCGTAGACCGCGCCCTTTCAACCAGTTGCACGTATCGACGCTGTTGCTCGCCGCTGGGGATAAGCATCGGTATAGCACCAAGCCGCATCATCTCGATCCGTTTTGTACCATGGGCTGCCGTGTCCACATCGTCCAATATCCGTTGCTGGAGGGCTTTGAGACACCAGAACCCAAATACCGGATCTATCGCACTATCGAAATCTATCGCCTTCATGTCCTGGTTGATCGCTACCGTTCGCGCCGTAAGGGCGATCGGCACTGTGTGCGAAAGGATCATGCCGCGCACGACAATGATGGGCGTGTTCGCTGGCACCGCCTTAAGACTTGTGTCGGCAAATGCCAAATTCGAAACGTGGTCCTCCGAATCGGAGATCAGATCGACCTTCATATCCTTTGGCGATATCCACGGCATTTCGCCATCCCAGTATGATCCGTTCTGCTTGCTAGGAGTCGCTCCGGAAATGAAGTTGGCGCATTCAGATAACGTTTGCTGATGGTGGCCATGCGGGTTCTGAACCGGATCTCCGAACATTTTGATAAACAACGCCGGAATGAATTCCCGCAAACGCTCCTTCGCCTGCCTCCGCAGTTGCTCGATCTTCTCGGTCCGATTCAGGATGTCGACGATCCGTCGTTGCTCGTCGAGCGGCGGGAGAGGAAGTTCCAACTCCCTGACATCCTGTAAGGTGACTCCCTTGACGGTTGCTCCTGTGCCTTTGCTCTCGATGTGTGGACCCAAGTGCTTTAACGACCAGAACAAAAACTCGGGCAAGACGCGATTGGAAGGCAGGACCGCCTTGATGTCTTGATTGATCGCAAGGTCAACTCCAGCCACTGCAACCTTACCCAAGCCCATCCTTGTGACAAGCAGAACGGTTCCGGCTGGGATGACTTTCGACGCCGAATGGTTCAATCCCTCTTCCGAAATGGACTCCGCGGTATGTGAAATGAGATCCGCTCCAAAATCCTTTACGGTGGCCCACGGGATACCGCCGTTCCAATACTTGCCGATCTTGCGTGAGGGAGTACCTCCACCCACGAATTGACAAATCTCACCGAGCGATGCCGTGGCCGTCATTCGACTGTTACTCCACGCACAGCCTCGACCAACTCGTCGATCTCGCCTAAGATCTCCTTCTCAATCGCCCGCAGTTCTTCCAGAATCTCCAGCGGGTCGCGGTGCTCGACCTTCGTCCGGTTCAGGGGTCGGTGCCGGTTGGCGCTGAGGTTGAAATCGGCAGCGCGGATGGCGTCGGCCTCGGCGAACCACCAGTGCTCGGTCCAGTCCGCGTCTGGATCACGGTCGCGCCATGACGCCCATCGCGTTTCCCGCTCATGGAACGCCTCCGTCAGACGGGGAAGATCGTCGTCATCTATCGGTTGGTCGTGGTTGGCGTCGAGCTTGAAGCCGTCGTTGTCCGCGTGCAGGAACATCACCCTTCCGGTGGCACCGCCCTTGCGGAACACCAGCACCGAGGTCTTGACGCCCGAGTAGGGGTTGAAGACGCCGCCCGGCAGCGACAGCACAGCCTCGACCGTGTTGTTTTCGACCAGTCGGCGACGCAGTTCTCTGTGCGCTCCGGTGGAGCCGAACAGGACGCCTTCGGGTACCACCACACCGCAGCGTCCGCCGTCCTGCAGATGGTTGAGCATGTATTGTAGGAACAGGAGTTCGGTCTGGGTCGTGCGTCCGATCCTCACGTCTTCGATGATGCGATCCTTGTCGAGCCGCCCGGAAAACGGCGGATTGGCCAGAATGACGTCGAAGCCGTGAGCAGGGAAACCAAGTTCCGCCTTAGCCGCTCGGTCGAGGGAACGAGTGAGCGCGTCGCGGCGCAGGATATGTACCCGGTCAAGGCCGCGGAGCGTCAGATTCATGGTAGCGAGACGGACCATCTGCGGGTCCACGTCGCTGCCATAGAAAGTAACCTCCTGCAACACTCTCACCGCATCGCGGCTCAACGTATCACCGAGGCCGCGCCGGACGGTTTTGCCTTCCGCGTCGAACTCCTCAATCCCGGCGGGTGAGGAGTTGGCGAGCCGGATGTGGTCCCACGCGCCGACCAGGAAGCCCGCGGTCCCGGCCGCGGGATCGTAAATCGTCTCGCCGAGCCGGGGATCCACCAGTCGTACCAGAGCGCGGATGACGTGACGGGGCGTCCGGAACTGGCCGAGTTCGCCCGCCTGCCGGATCTGGCGCAGCACGTGTTCGAAGAGGTCACCCTTTGTGTCCGCATCCACGCGGTCCAGATTCAGGTCGTTCAACTGGCTGACGACCTGGGTGAGCACCGTCGGCTCGTCGATCACCAGCCGGGCGCCGTCCATGAAGTCCGTGACGCCGTTTGCAGCGAGTTCGGCATGGAACGGAAAGACCTCCTCCCGCACCCAGTTCACCAGCCGTTCGCCGTTCAGCGCATGCGCCCAGGACGACCAGCGGAGGAGTTCGCACGGCACCGTCCCCGCGCCGGGCTCGGGGGCGTTGCGCGGATCGCGCAGGTTCCATTCGCCTTCGAAGGCGCTGACGTACGGGGTAGCGCCCGGCCGTTGCGCCGCGCGTACCCCAGCGGCGTCCGCTGCCTCGTACATGTAGAAGTAGATCAGGAAGCTTAGCTGTTCGGCGTTCTGGGCCGGGTTCGGATAGCCGCCGCCGAAGAGATAGTCGCGGATGCGATCAATGCCGCGCCGCAACTCGGAGGTCATGGGCATGGTGCTATCGCTCTCCCGCGCGGGCGTTTGCGGAATCGTCGGGCGCCGGCCGTTGTCCGAAAACCGCGGCGTTCAACCCCGCGATCAGCCGACCAAGCGACTTCTCCCCACCGAATACCCGCCGAGCCTGATCGTAGCCGCCAAGGGCGGCAAAGGGGTGCTCGTCGAAGACCCATTCGCCGAAAGTGTTCATGTTCATCGCGTCGGCCCGTACCCGGCTTCCGATCAGGCCCGCCCAGCGAACCTGTTCCGCATCGAACTCGTCTTGCTTCCCTCGCCATGCCTCGAAACGCATGCCGATCTCGTCTGCGCGCGCCTGGTGCTCAGACGTGCGCACGATGCGGCCGGTTTCGTCGAGCGTGAGCCAATCGCGGCTCTCAGGGTCGATGTGGTCGTCCACGTCGAGGGTGAACAGCATGCGAGGCTGATCGGGTCCGGGCGGTCGACCGCCGTCGCGGACCAAGCCACCACCGATGTCCCCTTCGTCGTCGCCGTGGAAGTCCGTCACGCCGACGAAATCGAAGATCGTGAACCCGGTCTTCAGGATGTGCGGCGCCTTGCGCGTACCGCGCCCGCGCATCTGGCGGTAGAGGATGGCGCTTCGCGTGAACCGCGCCATGACGAGGTTGACGGCCTCCGGGCAGTCGAATCCGGTATCGAGCATGTTCACGCTGACGAGTATCCTCGGATAGTCCTCTTCCTTGAAGCGCTTGACGATGGCGCTCGCATCGGGCGCCGGTCCGCCGCCGCCGTCGCTGACCACGAAGTCCGCATAGCGGGTGGCCGCGTGGGGCTTCAGGTCCGCGAAATGCTCGTCGAACATCTCCGCCAGCGTCTCGGCATGGCGCCGTGTCACCGCGAACACGATGGTCTTGCCCCATGCGGGCCAGCGCCTGACGCCGTCCCGGCCCATGAAACCCTTCTCGTGGGCGTCGCGGAACTCCCGCACGATGGCGCGGTTGCGCTCGGGGATCGTGAACTGGCGCTCAAGCGCCCGTGGGTCCACCGTGATCGTGTCCGAAGAGGCGAAGAGCTCCTCGAACTCGCTGCGCGTCCGTTGGTCCATGGCGCTCCAGTCGAGTTCGTCCCGCCTCACCTCGAACCCGTCCTCGGCGGCCGTCTTCACCGTCATCGCCTTGTAGATGCGGTAGGGCACGAGGTGACCCTCTTCGATGGCTCGGCGCAAGGTGTACCGGAGGGTGGGCTCGGCGAGTCCGAAGAAGCGCAGCGTGTCGCGCACGAACTGCCCGTCCTCGGGATCGGGAAGCGCATCCGAGTCCGCCGTGCACGGCGTGGCCGTAAGGCCGAGCTGAATGCCGTCGAAGTGCCGGAGTACACCGCTCCACTTGCCGTAGATCGAGCGATGACACTCGTCGGTGACGACGAGGTCGAAGTACCCCGGAGAGAGGCCGCCGTACTCCGCGATCATGGTTTGCAGCGTCGCGATCGTGATGCGCTTGGCCCGGTCGAAGCCGCGGCCGGGACGCAGCACGTGGCAGGGGTAGTCCCGCAGATGGTCGGTGAACGCGTCCTCGGCCTGACGGGCCAACGCGATCCGATCGACGAGGAACAGAACGCGGGTGACGATGCCCGCTTCGAACAGCCGCTTGATGAAGGCTGCCGCCGTGCGGGTCTTGCCAGTCCCCGTCGCCATTTCGACCAGCAGCTTGCGCCGCCCGCGCGTGACTTCGGCGGAAAGCGTTTCTATGCAATCGATCTGGTAGTCCCGGTCGACGATCTTCCGGTCGACGGCCACCGTAGACAACTCACGCCGGACCCGGCGCGCCGCGACCCGCCGTTCGAGGTCGTCCTGGGCATGGAAGCCCGCGATCTTGCGCGCGTGGGCGTCTGCGTCCGCATCAAGGAACCGCACTTCCTCGCCGTTCGACAGAAAGACGAACGGCGCCCGGAGCTGTCTCGCGTAGTGTCGGCCCTGGTCCTGCGCCGCGACGGGATCGATGCTCGCGCGTTTGGCCTCGAGCACGGCCATCGGCCGGCCCTGCCGGTCGCAGAGGACGTAGTCGGCTTGCGTGCCGTCCGGCAACGCGTGCTCGAAAAGGACGCTTGAGCCGTCGGTGAGGTTCCAGCCCGCGTCCGTGAGCAGGGCGTCGATCTTGACGCGCGCAAAGGCTTCGGTCGTGCGGTTCATGCCTCCGTCCAGGGATCCACGAGTTCAACTGCCGTAGCTTCGAAGTCCCGCACGTTGCGCGTCACCAGGACAGCGCCACGGCAGCGCGATATGGCGGCAATCTGACAGTCGGCCTCGCCGATCGGCCGGCCGGCTCGGCGTCTGGCGGACGCGATCTCTGCATAGGCTCGGGCCGCGGCGCTGTCGAACGGCAGAATCCGTTGTGCGAACCCGAGATCGAGCCACTCGCGCATGGCGGCTTCCAGGGCGTTGCGTCGTTTGCCTGCAGGCATGATCGCGACGCCGTACAGCAGTTCCGCCTCGCTCACGGCCGTCAGGTACATCGCCTCCGCGTCCTGCTCGGCAATCCATGCCTCGACGGCGGGATTCGGCGCAGGCCGCATGAGTTCGGACGCGATGTTGGTGTCTATGACGAACATCCCGAGCGTCTCAGGAGAAGTCCGGAGGCTCGCGCATCGGACCGCGCTGAGGAAGTTCGAGTTCGACGCCGCCAAGGGGCGCGAAGCACTCGCGGGTGAACTTCGCCAGATCCCGCGGACCGGACCGCCCGCCGTTCACCGCCTCGCGCAGGATGACGCGCGCC
>JAJDTQ010000026.1 GCA_022827045.1 Candidatus Binatia bacterium | reverse complement strand
GAGGAGCTGGTGTTGACGTGGAACGGAGCCCTGGCCGAAACCGTGACCTGGATGGCGGAACGGGTCCGCGCGGTGCGAAGCCGGTTGCGGCCGGGGCGGGCGTATCCCAGGAGATCAATGCAGCCGATCAGCAAGTGGACTCGAAGGAGGTCCGTCACTGCGTAAACCCCCGCCGCGCGACCCAGGGGCACAACCCGACGCCACGCTGAAGCGGGCACCCCTTAAGGAAACGACATCGAAACGTTAAGGAAATGCCATTGGACGATCAACGCTCTGCGGGGTCATCTGGCGGAGTACGGCGTCACGGCTCCGCAGGGGCCGGCCCATGTCGGCCGCCTGGCATGGGTAGTGGAGAATCCGGACTCTGGGCTGCCGGGGCGGGTCCGGGAGTTGGGCGGCCTTCTGCTCGCTCAGATCGCCGAGCTCGAGGTGAAGATCGCCGGCCTGGAGACCGATCTCAATGCCTGCGCGCGCCAGGACGAAGAGACCGCGCGACTGATGACGATACCGGGGATCGGGCCGGTTACGGCGATGGCGCTCCAGGCGTTTGCGCCGCCGATGGAGGGCTTCCAGCGCGGCCGCGACTTCTCGGCCTGGCTCGGCCTGGTGCCGCGCCAGCACACGACCGGCGGCAAGCCGAGGCTGGGCAAGACATCGAAGATGGGCCAGCGCGACCTCAGACGGCTGTTGATCACGGGCGCCATGGCCGTGGTCCGCTGGGCGGCTCGGCGTGGGGTGACGACCGATCCCTGGCTCGCCAGGATGCTGGCGCGCAAACCGAGGATGCTGATCGCAGTGGCGCTGGCCAACCGAATGGCGCGGATCGTCTGGGCGCTGACGACAAAGAGGGAGAGTTACCGGATTCCCGCCGCCTGAAGCGCGGGAGCCGTCGGGGGGATGTGGGCAGGACGGAGAACGAGTAAGGGCAAACGGTCAACGAGACGGGATCGGGCAAACCAGCTCAAACCGAAGAGCCTTCAAGCTCGCGGAAGCGATGTGGACCCGATCCGCGTATCTCCCTACGGGCCAGCGGCTCCTGACAGCCGCACCAACAGGCCGGATAGACGACAGCACCTGACCGCATCCCATGCCGTTCGAAAATAGTGCTTGCATCACCGGGGGCGTCCATAGACGGTTCGGGCCAGTGTTGGCCCTGTGAATTGTCAGGCGACGCACCTCGCAAAAGTCAACGTCCTCTCCAGGCCGCAAGCGTGGCGAGAAAGAGAAGCGCGCACGGGTAGAACACCACGGCACCCAAGACACCCCACCAGCCACCCCCGTCCTTCATCATCAACAACCCGACAAAGGCACCCACCGCCGCCCCGATGTTGACGGCCTGGAACGGCGGGGTCTCGGTCACGAACCAGACAATGAACAAGGCGATCGGCAACACGCCGAACAGTAGAATGTAGAGCCACGTCAAGGCGGACTCGAACATCAATCCTTCCGCTTCCGGTGGAATAGTTCGACGAACGCCACGGCGGTTTCCGCCCACAGGCCCGTTACCCACAGGAACCCGCCCACCAGGAACGCCAGTGCGAACACCAGGAACAGCACGGCAACGATGAAGTCTGCCGTGCTCATTGCCTCTCGCTCGTCGTGCCAACGTGCAAGGAAAACCACGCCGCGAGAAGGGAGACAACGGGAGCGCCCGCGAACAAGACGGCGGACAACATGGCGTAGCTCTCGGCGTTCGGCTGGTTCGCTCCCATCAGGTTCAACGGCATGGCGACGAACGCCACGAGTGCACCCCACAGCACGGCACGAAGGGCAACAACGAGCTTGCGCGGCCACAGGTCCGCACCGTACCAGACAGGGAAAAGGGAACTGACGACGAGCACGTAAGTCAGGCTGGATTTCAGGCTTGTGGCGTGCAGCGCGACCATGTGAACCTTCAAGGCCGCAACCTCGACAGCGATTGCCGCCACCAGAATGGAGACGGCGAGAAACACCACCGACAAGACCACCTTTAGAACAACTCGCACGCGTGTCACCTTCCTTTCCCGCTCCCCATAGGTGTTATGTGACTAGATGAAACTGACCGCACCGGCACGCAACAGGTACGGTCAATATTCGTAATCAGTAGGTCGCCGGTTCGAGTCCGGCGGGTGGCTCCAGTCTTTTCGACAAGTCAGGCGAATTGTTTGCAGGATCGGTAGCGTCGACTCCTGGAACTGAACAGCCCTTGACATGTAATGCGATACGCATTACATGTCAAGACAGGAAGGGAAAGGTCATGTTGAACTTGGACACCGTGTCAAGGGTTTCGGCGAAACAGACCAGGACAACTCAGGTGCGCCACGATGACCGGCTGGCGAGCCTCATCGAGCGTGCCGCTCTCGTGCTGGCCGTGGACAAGTCAGTGTTCTTGCGCGCAGCGATCGAGCGCGAGGCTACACGTGTGCTTGACTTGCAGTCTCGGCATGTTCTGACACAAGAGGATGCCGAGGTGTTCGCCGCGGCCCTCGACGCCCCACCCGCTCCAACCACGCGCGCTCTTGAGGCAGCTCGAAACTACCGTGCGCGCGTGATTCATGCCGACTGAACCATCGGCCCTCAGAATTGAGCGCTTCGATCCGGCGCGGCATGAACGCGCCGATTTCGACTGCGGTGTCAGTCGTATGAACAACTACCTGAAGCTGAGTGCCAAGAAGCAGCAGAAGGACGACATGACCCGCGCCTATGTCGCCGTCGAAGATGAGAGTGCGCGAATCCTGGGCTACCATGCAATCAACATGGGCATGATGAATGTGGACGAACTAAAGCGTCGCCCGCGGGGAGCGCCCGACCATGGGGAGGTCCCGGTGCTTTTCCTGGGGCAGGTCGCTGTGGACAAGACAGCGCAGGGCAGAGGTCTGGGCGGTATCCTCATGCACCACGTCTTCGAAAAGGCATGCGTGGTTTCCGATGTGGCGGGCTGCCATGCCATCCTCCTCGACGTCATCTCCGACGGTGGTGAGAAAGCATTCGCGCGCCGCAAAGCGTGGTACGAAAGCTTCGGATTTGCGAGCTTCCCCAGCAACCCCGCGCGGATGTTCCTGGTACTGAAGCAGGTGCGCGCGGTGGTTCAGGCAAGGCAGGACCACGTCGCAACCATCGCGAAAGACCTTCAGTAATACTTCGTCTCCAGATCCACCTCCCCCCAGCTCTCCGCATCCATCATCATCGCCCAGCGGGCGTAGAACTGGCGCAGGCGCTTGCCGCCGCCGAAGGCGCCGGACTTTTCCTCGTGGCCGAGGTGCGCCTGCATGTTCTGGGGGTAGCGGCGGGCGATGACGCCGCGGGCAGTGCCGGTGCACTGCTCCCAGTTGTTCATGTCGTCCTGTTCGAGGTTGCCGCTGGGGCCGAAGGTCTGCGTGAGGTGGCGGCGCATGGCGGTCTTGATCTCCGGCGGCGCTTCCTTGTCGACGACGCAGTAGGACCAGATCTCGGTCTTCTCCGGGCCCCTGGGGTGCCACACACGGATCATGTGCCGGATAAAGTTCGGGGAGACGTTGGGGAAGACGGTAGTGACGAGCCCGGCCTGCTGAGCGAGGTCGGGGCCGATGCGCTCCACCGCCTCGTCGAAGTGGTCGAGCAGGTAGTCCCGGATGACTCCGCCGGCCACCCTCGTGAAGCCGATGTCGTCGGCATAGGGGCGGGGCTCCTCGTTGGTGCGGGGGTAGGACAGGTCGTCCACGGGCACCTCGCGCACGGACACGTGGGTGATGGTGTGGTGGCCGTCGTCTCCGAAGAAGTTGTCGGCGGCGTACTTCCAGTTGGCGTTCATCACCCATTTGTGCACGCCGCCGATGATCTCGGTGCCGCCGGCGCGGCGGTCGAACATGACCCCTAGCTCCTGCTCCTGGCCTCCGAGGTAGTCCAGCAGGGGCGGCGCCTTGGGGTCGAAGGTGGCGAAGATGAGCCCCCTGTAGGTGGCGAGCTGCGCGACTTCCACGAGCCCCCACTGGGTCATGTCCAGCTCGCCGCTGTAAATTTCCTTCATGCCGGGGACGCCGATGAGCTTGCCGTCGTTCCCGTAGCACCAGCCGTGGTAGGTACACATGAGCGAGCTGGCGTTGCCCTGGTCGGCGCGGCACACCCGGTTGCCCCGGTGGCGGCACATGTTGAGGAAAGCCCGCACCGCCCCGTCCGCTCCCCGCCAGAGCAGCACCGGGTCCTCGCCCATGTAGGTGGCGAGGAAGTCGTTGGGATTGGGGATCTGGGTCTCGTGGCCGAGGAACAACCAGCAGCGGGCGAAGATCCGCTCCAGCTCCTGCTGGTAGATGTCCCTGGAGACGAAGATCCGGCGGTCCAGCAGCCCTTGTTGGGTATCCACGAGATTGTTCAACTGGTTCATCCCGTCACCTGCCTCCCTGGGGTCCTTCGACTTCGCTCCGCTGGCGCTCCGCTACGCTCAGGACGAACGGTGAAAGGCTTTCTCGATCCTTCCCGTTCGTCCTGAGCGTAGCGGAGCGAAGTCGAAGGACGCATACTCCGTACATGCTCAAAAGAAGATGCTCAGGTTCGGCGACTGCAGCACCGCCTGGTCCAGCACGATGGTGCGGCGGGCGATTTTCCACCCGTCACCGACCTTTCGCAGCACGTCGTCCCGCTCGCCCACGAACACGTCCTGACTATGCTCGAGCTGGGTCCGGTACACCATGAAGTAGGAGCGCACCCGCAACTCGGAGTCGGTCTCGCCGCGTTCCACCTGCACGTTGGTGACCAAGTGGCGGGTGCGGGACGGCGGCACCTCCGACCACGCCATGCCGGTGGCGAGGCGGGCCACCCGGGTGCGCAGCGTCTCCTTGGTCTCCTCGAATAGCGCCAGCTCGCCGGGCTTGGACACGCTGTCCGCGGGGTCGGTGCTTTCCCACGGGTTGGTCCGCTCCGGCATCCAGTAGACGATATCGTCGGTGAAGAGGTCCAGCCACTCCTCGAAGGCGCGGTCGTCCAGCAGCCGCGCCTCATGGACGAGGAAGTCGTTGATCTCATGCCAAAGGTCGTGATCGGTCACGTTGCCTCCGCCTTGCCGTGGTGTGTTGTCCGCTGCCCGTTAGCGGGGGCCGTCACCAGTACCGGGTCTCCAGGTCGACGTCGGACCAATTCTCGGCGTTCATCATCATCTCCCACCGGGAGTAGAACGCCCGCAGCCGCCTGCCGCCGCCGATGGGCGGGCAGCGGTCTTCGTGTCCGAGATGGGCCTGGATGTTCTGGGGGTAGCGCCGGGCGATGACCCCGCGCGCTGTGTCGGTGCACTGGATCCAGTTGTTCATGTCGTCCTGCTCCAGGTTCCCGGCCGGGCCGAAGGTCTGGGTCAGGTGCAGGCGCATGGCGGTCTTGACGTCGTCGGGCGCGTCCTTGTCTACCACGCAGTACGACCAGATCTCGGTCTTGTCCGGACCCTTGGGGTGCCACACGCGGATCATGTGCCGGCTGAAGTTGGGCGACAGGTTGGGAAACACGGTGGTGACCAGCCCGGGGCGTTCGGCCATGTCGGCGCCGACGCGTTCGATCAACTCGTCGAAATGCTCCTCGTGATAGTCCCGTATGAGGCCTTCGGCGACCCGGGAGAGCCCGCGGTCGGTATCGGGGCGCGCATCGTCGTTGGTCTGCGGGTAGTACCGAACGTCCACGGGAACGCGGCGCACCGACGCGTGGGTCACCGTGTGGTGCCCGTCGTCGCCGAAGAAGTTGTCGGCCGCGTACTTCCAGTTGGCGTTCATGACCCATTTGTGCACGCCGCCGATGACCTCGGTGCCGCCGGCGCGACGGTCGAACATGAAGCTGAGTTCCTGGTCCTGGCCGCCGAGGTACTCCAGCAGCGGCGGCGCGTCGGGGTCGAAGGTGGCGAAGATGAGCCCTTTGAAGGTATCGAGCTGGGCCACTTCCACCAACCCCCACTGGCTCATGTCCAGCTCGTTGCTGTAGATCTCCTTCATGCCGGGAACGCCGATGAGCTTGCCGTCGTTGCCGTAGCACCAGCCGTGGTAGGTGCACATGAGCGAGCTGGCGTTGCCCTGGTCCGCCCGGCACACCCGGTTGCCCCGGTGCCGGCACATGTTCAGGAACGCCCGCACCTTCCCGTCCCCGCCCCGCCACAGCAGCACAGGGTCCTCGCCCATGTAGGTGGCGAGGAAGTCGTTGGGATGGGGGATCTGGGTCTCGTGGCCCAGGAACAGCCAGCAGCGCGCGAAGATCCGCTCCAGCTCCTGCTCGTAGATGTCCTGGGCGACGAAGATCTCGCGGCCCAGCAACCCCTGTTCGGTGTCGACGAATTCATTCATGCGATTCATCCCGTGTATGGTCCCTTGCCCGTGACCGTCCAATGTGTGCGGTGTTTCGGTGGCGATTATATAGGGTTATGGTCGATGCCTGTCAACTTTCACCGGGCCAACCGCGACCGGCGTCCGGCTTGACACCATCCTTCCCTGGGGCATAGTTGCCAGTGCCATGGAGGACGCTGGAAGACAGGCCGGTGACGCCCCCTTGTCCGGGGTCCGCGTCCTCGACTTCGGGCACGTGCTGGCGGCGCCGTTCTGCACCCGGCTCCTGGCGGACCTGGGGGCCAACGTGGTGCGGGTCGAGAGCAGCAAGCATCCGGATTTCCCGTGGCCTTCGTCCTACCGACATCCCGACGGACGCCACGCCTCCTATCTGAACACCAACCGCAACAAACGCTCGGTGGCCATCGACCTCAAGCACCCGGCGGGGCGTGCCATCGCCCGGCGGCTGGCGTCCGCAGCGGATGTCGTTGTGGAGAACTTCAGCGCGGGAGTCATGGCCCGGCTGGGGCTGGGGTACGAAACTCTCAGGGAGTCCAACCCCGGGCTGATATTCGCCAGCATGTCAGGCTACGGCAACACGGGGCCGCGCCGCGACTGGACCAGCATGAACATGAACCTCCAGGGATATGCCGGGCTCATGCAGGTCACCGGCGCCGAGGGGGATCCCCCAACAGCCATCTCCAACTCCTGGAACGACTACATCGGCGGGCTCCACACCTGCTATGCCGTCATCGGCGCCCTGACCGAGCGGGAGAGCACGGGCAAGGGTATCCATCTGGATATGGGCCAATTCGAGTGCAGCGTTTCGATGATCGCACCGCTCCTCATGTTCAGCGCGGTGAGGCGCGAGAACCCGGAACGGAAGGGCAACCGCTCGGATCGGTTCGCGCCCCAAGGGGTCTATCGCTGCGCCGGGCAGGACGAGTGGTGCGCGGTGAGCGTCCACGATGACGCGCGCTGGCGCGCCCTGGCCGAGGCCGTGGAGGAGGGATTCACGGACGCCCGCCTGGCCGGCGAGGCCCGCTTCGCCACCGTGTCGGGACGGATGCGGCATCACGACGAGATCGACGAGCGCATCGAGGCGTGGACCCGCCGGCTTCCGAGCGCCGAAGTGGAGGTTCGGCTGAAGCAGGCCGGCGTCTCCGCGGCGCGCATGCGACGGGTGCAGGATCTCGTGCAGGATGGCGCGCCATCCCGGGCCTACAAGAAGATGACCGAGCCCAGGGTGGGCTCGATGCTCACCACCGCCCTGCCCGTGGAGTTCTCCGAGAGCACCATGCCGGAATCCAGCCCGGCCCCTGGACTGGGACAGCACACACGAGAGGTCCTGCGCGAATGGCTGGAGCTTTCCGACAGCGAGATGGCGGAGCTCGATGACGAGGAAGCCCTGGTATAGCTGCCCCCCGACCGAGCGAATGTGACGCCGACATGAGCGGATCCGCTGAAACGATCATCAGCGAGGAGTTGCGCCGCTGCATCGGCCACAGGGGCCCGGCGCGTTCCCTGGAACCCTTGAGCGCTTCGGATGTCCGACGTTACGTGGACGCCACGGGCGATGCGAATCCACTGTGGGTCGATGATGACTTCGCCCGCTCGGCCGGCTACCGGGGGCGTCTGCTGCCGCCCATCCTGGTGGGCTGGACGCCCTTCAGCCTCAAGGAGCCGGAAGACGGGAAGGGATCCACCGTCGACGTGCGCCGCCAGCTTCCCGTCCCCTTGACCTATACGAACGTTCGCAACGCCGGCAGCGAGACCGAGTGGCTCAAGCCGGTTCATCTGGGCGAGCCGCTTTCCTGCCAGAGCCATATCGTCGATATCACCGCCCGTGAAGGGAAGATGGGGGTGGGGATCTACGTCACTCAGATGGAGGAGGTACGCAACGGAGACGGCGAGCTGGTGTTCACCCGGCGACACACCGTGGCGCTGTTCCCGGAACGGAAGGTTGAGGATTGACGTTGCGCATCATCGACCTCGGAGCCCTGGCCGGAGCCTACGCCACCCGCCTTCTCGCGGAGTCGGGCCATGATGTCATCCGCATCGACCCCGTGGACGGGGATGCCGTGCGCCGCACCGGACCGTTCCTGGGGGACGCACCCGACCCGGAACAGGGGGCCTTCCACCACTTCCTGAACGCCGGCAAGCGCAGCCTTTCCCTCGACCTGGAGTCTCCCGCGGGATCGCGGGTCTTCCTCAGGTTGCTGGAGAGCGCCGACGCCGTGGTGACCAGCCGGCGGCTACCCGTGGACGGCGCGACGCTGAAAGCGGGCCTGGTGTGGACCGACGTGGAGGAGGAAGAGGACGAGTTGTGCGCCTATGCCCGCTCCGGCCTGCTTTCGCTGACCGGGCAACGCGACGGGCGGCCCACGCTCCTGGGCGGCCACATGATCTACCTGGCCACGGGCATCCAGGCGGCTATGGGAACGGCCGCCGCCCTTCACGTGCTCCGGCAAACCGGACAGGGGCAGCGCGTCCGGATCTCCATGCAGGACTGCCTGGAGACCTTCGTCGAGCAGGCCATGGTCGAGTACACCTTTTCCGGCACCCGCACCGAGCGGCGGGGCACGCGCGGCAACATCACCGCCATCTCCGGAGCGCTGCCGTGCAAGGACGGCCACTGGGTGGTGAGCCAGATCAACCGGGCCGGGCGGTGGGAGAAGTTCACGGAGTGGGTCGGGGACCCCGAGCTGATGGCCGACCCTTCGCTGTCGTCGGACGACGTGCAGCGCGAGAAGAAGGACTTCATCATGGACCGGGTGCTCGCCTGGTCAAGACGGTTCACCAAGTCGGAGATCGTCGAGGAAGGACAACGACGACGCTTCCCTTCCTCGCCGGTTTCGACGCCGCTGGATCTCACCGGCGATCCGCAGCTCACGGCCCGTGGCTACCTTATCGACATGGAGACCCCGTGCTTCGGACGTATCCCGTTTCCGCGCGGTGCCGTCGCCCGGGTGCGGGGACAGGAGATGGCCCCCGCGCCGACTCTCGGGCAGCACAACGGCGAGATCCTGGCCGAACTGGGCTACTCGGCCGACGAGCACGAGGCGCTGGCAGAGACGGGCGCCATTTGAGGCGGAACCCGGAAACATGGCGACGACGGAAACTCAAAGATTTTTCGAGGACGTTCAAGCGGGCGCGGAGCTCGTGTCCCGCGAGTACGGCCCGTTGACCGTCATCGATACGGTGCGCTGGGCCGGGCTCCAGGAAAACACCCAGCAACTCCACTATGACCGCGACTGGGTGCGCGAACATGCCGGCCTCCGTACGTTCATCGCCAGCGGCGCCTACCGGCAGGCGCTGCTGATGCGCATGCTGACCGATTGGGTGGGACCGCGCGGCATGCTGCGGAAGCTCAGCGTGCGGCACACCTACTCCACCTTCGAGGGCGACACCATGCGGTTTGCCGCGCGTGCGGTGGAGAAGTCGCCGGACCGCGCGGACCCGTGGTTCCGTTGCGAGATCGAAGGCGCCAATCAGGAAGGACGGGAAATCCTCGTGGGACAATGCACTCTCGTCCTTCCCCGCCGGGATTGAAAGGACTGGAACGCAGATGATCATTCCCGCGATGAAGCCCGCCGACGCCAAGGCCTACGTGGACGAGCACTACAGGAAGGTGGCGCAACGGTGGCGCGAGCGCGTGACCGGGTCGTCCTTCATGGTGCAGCTCATGGAGGGAAGCTTGCCGCGCCCTGCGCTGCGGACGTTCTTCAAGAACTGGGCCTCCTACACCATCGAGATCAACACGGTGGAGGCGGCGTCCTACCACAAGCACATCGCCTTCTTCCGAAGGAACCGCGACCTCATGGCGCCCATGGCCCGGAAGCTCGCCGACGAGCTGCTCCACCCCGAGCCCCCGGGACACATTCACGTGGTGCTGGAGACCGCCCGGGCCCTGGGGATCGAGGAAGACGAAGTGTACCTGGACCCGATGCTGGCCGAGTTCCGCGCCAAGATCGACTTCAAGCGCACGATGCTGTGGGAGGGAACTGTCGCCGAGTTCTACGCCGCCGGCGCCACCGAGGAGCAGACCGGATACTGGTCGGCGGACTTCTTCAAGGCCCTTACCACCCACTACGGACTCACGCGCGAGCAGGCGGTCTACTTCTCCACCCACGAGGAGGCCGACCTCAAGGAGCACGAGGGCGGCGTCATGGGCCACGGGAGCTTCCGGCGCCTGGTGCTGCAACGGCTGCTCGAGGACGGCATCGAGGTGCGCGCCGGGTACGACTTGGCCTACTGCGGGCTCACCGCCGTGGACCTTCACGGCGACATCCTCAATGCCAGCCTGACAACGCGCGACAACGTGTAGGGGCGACCGGCGGTCGCCCTCCGTGGCGGCACCACGCGACGAAGAGCCCACGGGTTCCCGATCGCGACCAAAACTTGACCCCGGCGTTACCTGTTCTTAACGATCGCGTGCCAAGCTATCGGCCATCGGCATGAAGATCGCGGTCGTCACCGACGCTTGGGAACCGCAGGTGAACGGGGTCGTGCGTACGCTGCAGCAGACCCGTGCGCAACTGGAGGAACTGGGGCACGAAACGGTCTTCGTAACGCCCCTGGATTTCACGACCTTCCCCTGCCCCAGCTATCCGTCCATCCGTTTGGCGCTCTTTCCGAGGAAAGGGGTCCAGAGGATACTGCGCGAGTCCAGGCCCGACTCCATCCACATAGCCACCGAGGGACCCCTCGGACACGCCGCCCGCTTTCTTTGCCGGCGGGTCGGGGTCCCCTTCACCACGTCGTTCCACACCCTCTTCCCGGAATACCTTCGGGCTCGGATTCCGTTTCCCGTGAGCTGGTCCTACGGCTATCTGCGGCGATACCACGGCCGCGCGGCCCGCACCTTCGTGGCGACCCGTTCCCTTGCCGATCACCTCCGTGAACGGGGTTTCAGCAACCTCGCCATCTGGGCCCGGGGCGTCGACGCAGACCTGTTCAAGCCGGGTCCCAAGTCGTTCCTGCCGGGGCCGCGGCCGCTGGCCATGTACATGGGACGGGTAGCGGTGGAAAAGAACATCGAGGCGTTCCTGGATCTCGACCTGCCCGGGTCCAAGTACGTGGTGGGAGACGGTCCGGACCTGCAGAGCCTCCGTTCCAGGTACCCGGCCGTTCGGTTCGTCGGACAGAAACTGGGCGAGGAGCTCGCCGCCCACGTGGCCGCCGCCGACGTGTTCGTGTTCCCGAGCCTGACGGATACCTTCGGTCTCGTCATGCTCGAAGCCATGGCCTGCGGCGTGCCGGTGGCGGCCTTCCCGGTCACCGGGCCGTTGGACGTGGTGGAGAGCGGAAAGACCGGCGTGCTGGACCATGACCTTCGCGCCGCGGTGATCGGCGCCCTCGATCTCGAGCCGGAGGACTGCGTCGCATACGCGCGCCAACACACGTGGCTGGAGTGGACGAAGCGGTTCGTGGCGTTGCTGGAACCGGTCGAGCCGAGCTGTTGGTTGGCTCCCTGATCCCAGATGCGGACCCCCCGGCCAGGCGGGGCTTCGGGGCGTCAGAGACCGGCGCGTGCCTCGTTCCGGTGGTGGGCGTCGCCGTTGTCGGACAGCAACGGCACCGGTTCATAGGCCGTTACCTGATCGCCGCCGGCGATGTGCTGCGTGTCTCGCCACTGCAACAGCTCCAGCCTGCCGTCGCCGTGCTCCACCAGGGCGCTGTTGCTTTCAACCCAATCGCCGCAGTTGCAATAGGTGATGTCGTTCAGGGGAACGATCTGAGGGCGGTGAATGTGCCCGCAGATGACCCCGTCGACGCCGATACGCGCGGCCTCGAACGCCACCGCCGCCTCGAAGTTGCTGATGTAGCGCACGGCGTTCTTGACCTTGTGCTTGATGGCGCCGGCCAGGGACCAGTAGGGCAGCCCGAGCTTGCGCCGCACCAGGTTAAGCCGGGTGTTGATGCCCAGCAGCAGGTCGTAGGCGTGGCTGCCCAGAAGGGCGATGGCCCTGGACGAGCGCACGACGCTGTCGAACTGGTCGCCGTGGATGACCAGGAAACGCTTGCCGTCGGCCTTGCGATGAACGATGCGGTCGACGATCTGGATGTTGCCGAAGGCCATCCCGTCATAGTCGCGCAACATCTCGTCGTGGTTGCCGGGCACGTAGATCACCTTGGTGCCGTACTTCGCCTTGCCGAGAATCGTTCTAAGAACGTTGTTGTGGTCCTGGGGCCAGAACGGCCGTTTCCTCACGGACCAGATGTCGATGATGTCACCGACAAGGTAGAGAACTTCGCATTCCACCGAACGGAGGAAGGCCAGCAAGGACGCGGCGCTGCAGCCGCGAAATCCCAGGTGGATATCGGACAGCCATATCGTACGGTAGATCCGCGTTCCCGTGGGATTCAACACGTTGCCACCTCCATGAGCCGAACGGCCCTTGGACAAGCATCGGACGAGGTACGGTCGTTCGGACCGGATTCTCCTCCGTTCAAGGTAACGTGTCAGTATGTTCGCATGGTGACGCGGTTGCGTCGGAACCGGGAAGTGTTCGTTGACGTTCTGTTACGCGCGGACTCGTTATGACGCAGCCGATCGCAGCGTCAGGAAGACCCGTTTCCGTCGATGAACGTCTTGGCTTGGCTGATGAGGGCGAGCTTGTTGGCGGCGTGGAAAGCCGCCGTCTTGTAGCATTCCGCCAGCGTCGGGTAATTGAAAACCGTCTTCAGGAAGTAGTCCAGTCCCCCGCCCAGCCCCAGCACGGCCTGTCCCACGTGGACGAGCTCGGTGGCGCCGCTGCCGATGCAATGGCAGCCCAGGAGACGGCCGTCGTCGCGGTGGAAGAGCATCTTGAACATGCCGGAGTCGTCGCCGAGGATGATGCCGCGGGAGATCTCCTTGTAGCGCGCCACGCCGGTTTCGTAAGGGACCTTCCGGTTCGTCAACTCTTCTTCCGTGGCCCCCACCGAGGAAAGCTCGGGGATGGCGTAGATGCCGATGGGATAGTGGTCGCCGATGGGCTCCGCGTCCACGCCGAACATGCGGCAGGCCGCCAGCCTGCCCTGTTCCGAGGACATGGCGGCCAGGGCGGGAAAGCCGATGAGGTCGCCCGCCGCCCAGATGTTCTCCACCGGCGTCCGGAAATTCTCGTCCACGTGCAGGCGTCCACGTTCGTCCGCCTCGAGACCCACCGCCTCCAGATTCAACGTCGACGACGCCCCCTGCCGGCCCGCGGAGACGAGGATCACGTCGGCCACCAGGAACTTGCCTGAGTGGAGCTTCAGCAGCCCCTGCCGCTTGGGGGTCTCCACGATCTCCACCTGTTCCACCGCGTCGCCGCAGCGGAAGGTGACGTCGGCCTTGCGGAGCTGGTGCATCAGTTCGTCGACGATCTCGTAGTCCATGAACTCCAGCGGGCGCTCGCGGGCGTCGATGACCGTGACACGCACGCCCAGGGCCGCAAACATGGAAGCGTACTCGATGCCGATGACGCCCGCCCCCACCACCGCCATGGTCTGCGGCAGGTCCTCGATGCCGAGAATGTCGTCGGAGGTGATCACCGTCCGGCCGTCGGGGGTCATGCCGCGGGGCTCTCCCGGCTGGGTGCCCACCGCGATCAACACCTTGTCCGCGGTGATGACGCGACGTTCCCCCTCCGCCTCCAGGCGGATCGTATGCGGGTCGACGAACTCGCCGCGCGCGTGAAGGATCTTGACATCGTTCCGGGTGAGGGCGTCGTCCACCACCGCGATCTCCCGCTGGATCACCCGGTGCACGTGGCCCACCAACTGCTGCATGGTGGGCCGGCTCCTGCCGCTGGTGGCGAAGGGGTCCATCACTTCCAGCCCGGGCCGCGAATAGACCCGGCGCACCGCCTCGCGAAAGGTCTTGGAGGGGATGGTGCCGTTGTCGATGCAGATGCCGCCGACGAAGCGCTGCTTTTCCACCACCGCCACCCTCTTCCCCACCTTGGCCGCCTGCACGGCGGCGCGCTGGCCCGCGGGTCCGCTGCCGATGCAAACCAGGTCGTAGTCGTAACTCGCCATCGTCGGTTTCCCCCTCCGCCAACTGCGGAACGCCGACCATTATAGCCGAACGAGGTTTCAAGTAAATTTCCTTCCCTTGCTTTTTGCCCCGGCGATGGAAAGAATTTTAACGTGATCTTAACGTGTTGCGGCTATACCTGACCCTGTGCGGGAGGCCCAGCGAGGTGCTCCGGCACACGGAGCGGGCCGTCCCGGTCCAGTCAACCGAGATGCAGCATCCAACCCCGGATCGACCCTCGCGGGAGCGGGCTGAAGACGCTCCCACGGAACTGTCGCCGCGCGACGTGGCGCTCGAGAACATCGTCATGATGACCGGGCTGGGCCGCTACGACGACGTGCGCCAACTCCTGGCCGATTTTCACCCCGCCGACATCGCCGATCTCCTGGACCAGCTTGATGAGCCCGGGGTGCGGCAGCGGGTGTTCCGCCTGCTGCCCCCGGAAGCGGGCTCCGCGGTCTTGAGTCTCGTCACGCCGGCGGCGCGCGACGAGTTGGTGGCGCACCTCTCGGACCGGGAGCTGGCCGGGCTGGTGGCGGAGCTCGATACCGATGACGCCACCGACCTGCTCGAAACCCTGCCGGATGAGCGCACCCCCACCGTCCTGGCGGAAATGCCGTCCGAGCTGGCGGAAGAGATCGGCGACCTGCTCGATCATCCCTCGGACACCGCCGGCGGCATCATGCAGACGGAGTACGTGTCCGTGCCGCAGTACGCCACCGTGGAGCAGGCCATCGGCATCATCCAGCGCGCCCATGACGACGTGCCCGAGGTCCATGACGTATTCGTGGTCAACGTGGAAAGGCACGTCACCGGCATTCTGCCCCTGAGCTACCTGGTGCTGGCGAGTCCGGACGAAGCCGTGGCCGACATCATGGACCGGCCGGTGATCTCGGTGCCGCTGGAGATGCCCCAGGACGAGGTCGCCCGGATCCTGCAGAAGTACGATTTCGTCTCCGTCCCCGTGGTGGACGGGCAGGAACGGCTCGTCGGCCGCGTCACCATCGACGACGTGGTGGACGTCATCGAGGAGGAGGCGAGCAAGGACATCTACGCCATCGCCGGCGTGGAGACTGAGTCCATCAACCTGACCCACGACTCCGTGCTCAAGCGCGTCGGCGAACGCTTCTCGTGGGTGGCGACGACGGTGCTCCTGGGGCTGGTAGTGGCGCTGGTGATCTCCAAGGTCTTCGTGGCCACCTTCGAGAAGATGGCGCTGCTGGCGGCGTTCCTGCCGGTCATCATCGCCACCGCCGGCGCCGTCGGACTGCAATCGTCCACCCTGGTGGTGCGGGCCATCGCCCTGGGCACCCTGTCCTTCCAGCGCATCCTGTCCGTCATCGCCCGCGAAGCCGCCACCGGCCTCGCCCTGGGGGCAAGCTGCGGCCTCATCACCGCCGCCGCCAGCTACCTCATCAACATGGGCACTCCGGACATCCTCAACCTTTCCGTCGCCGTGCTCATCGGCATGGTCATCTCCGTCACCGCCGCCGCCTGCATCGGGACCGTGCAGCCCATCATCTTCTACAAGCTCAACCGCGACCCCGCCGTCGCCGCCGGTCCCCTGGTCACCGCCTTCAACGACCTGCTGGGCACCACCCTGTACCTGGTGGTGGCGACGGCGATACAGGCGTAGCCAGCTCCTCGCAGCTACCGGCGTGAAGGCGAACCGGTTTTCCGCCGAGTGGGGCTACCAAGATGCCTCAGACCCGGAACCCGAGTGTCGAGGCAACGGTCCGCTGCCGACCGTCCAGCGTGACGAACGAGATTTCACCTGGCTCCGGGGCGAGGTAAAGAGCTGTCGCGACGTGCCAGAGATCGGCTCCACGCAAGTAGCCGACCTCGAGCGCCGTCTCAAACTCGTGAGTCAGCCGCCGATCCGGCAGGACCCACTCGATACCGGAGACCAGACTCGCCGTGAATCCCTGCCCCTCGCGTGCGAACACGGCGCGCAACTCGGCTTCAAGGAGGTTCGAGGAGACGAGACGCGAGAACGAGTCCAGTCTTCGGGCACACGTAGTCGCACCCCGCTCATCGAAGGCGATGGCAACGAGTGCGGAGGTGTCGACGTACGCGACGCTCATTCCCCACGCTCGGCGAGAAAGCGCTTGAGAGCGCCACGACGACGCTCAACGGCCTTCAAAGGTCTCCTTGGCTCCCCTGAACCGACCAGGATTCCTTGTCGCTTCAGGTCATCGAGTCGTGCTTCGATCGTCTCGGGCAAATCGTGAATGGCCCGTATCTCCGCTACCGGCTTCCCACGGTAGGAAACCGTGACAGTCTTCCCGTCGCGCACCTGCCGGAGGACCTCGGAGAACCGTGCTTTGGCCTCGTATGCTGAATAATTGATGGACATGGGAATATTTTAACCAGTCAGACCGGTCTAATCAACTCAAACTCGTTGCCGCCTTCTCTCAACCGTCGCCCATCCGGGCTCAGCGCCTCCCGCCGGCAAATCACCGTAGCCCGCACAAGAACTATTGCAGCGTACACCTTGCGCTTTCGCGATGCAGGCACTCCAGGTTGTGATGAAAGACCTCCGCCTGCGCGCGGGCAAAGCCGGCGGGGCCGGCGCCGTTCTCCCGGCTGCTCCGATACCGCGCCCAGTCGCCCTCGTTCCCGTCGCGCCAGTAACCGTCGAGGATTTGCGCGGGCAGGGGTTTGAGCCCCGGCAGAGTGTTGTAGCGGGCCCCGGGCGGGCCGTCGCGGCCGGGCAGCCGGCGCCGCTCGCCGAGGAAGCCGTGGAACGAGTAGAAGGCGTCGGAGCCGGGCAGGAAGTCGAGGTCGTAGGCGACGGTGCGGTCCGGATCGGTGATGTCGTCCGCGGACATCATCGGGCGCTTGCCGAAGCCCATCATGAAGGCCCTGGCGTCATGGTCCAGAAACCGCACGGCCCGCCGCGCCGTCCGCCCGGAAACGTGGGGGTAAAGCTCGTTCGAGCGGATGGCCACGTCGATGTCGAAGCGCCCGTCGGGCCCGAGTTCCACCGACTCGCCGACCAGGTAGGTGCGCAGGTAGTTGTGCTGCTGCAGGGTCAGGGCAACGGGACGCCCATCCGCGGCCAGGACCACGAACGCGGCGGTATAGTGGTCGAGCTGGTGCCAGTCGTCGAGGTCCGCCACCAGCCGGAGCGGTAACGTCACGGCCAGCGGCGTTGCGGCGGGCAGGCCGCTCACCCGGAACACCAGGTGGTAGGTGACGACGGTGAACTCCTCGGCCGCCCGGCCCGGGTCCTTCGGCGTCCACAGGCCGGTGCGCTCCACCGTGCCGTAGACGACGGGCCGGGGCTCGGCCGTGCCCGGCACGTGCGTGAACTCGGCGCGGACATCGTCACGGTAGCGGTTCAGGTCCGCCGGCGTGGGACCGTCGATGCGGACGCCGTCGCCGGTTACCAGGTAACCGTGGGCGATGTAGTCGCGGTAGAAGTCGATGGGCCCTTCGTGGGCCGCGGGCAGGTGGAAGCGCGGCGCATGGCGGCGGGCCAGGGCCTGATCGGCCGGACCGGCGGCCGCGGCCGGCGGATTGGCCGCGAAGTACTCCGCAAAACCGGGATACTGCGAGAAGTTTCGATCGGCGGCGCTTCCGACAGAGCCACAGATCAGAAACAAACCGGCCAGCGATACGCCCCGGCACGCGCGACGTAGCATTTGCATCGGACCGGATCGACGGCCTCGCAATGGACCTTCAGGCGTCCGCGGTCCCGCCCCACCCCTGGATTCCGGCCCCGTATCAAGTACGGGACAGGCTTTTCGTCGGAATGACGGGTTCGAGCATTGGCGCGCCATTTTCACGGTCGTAACCGGTGCAGGGCACGATCCAGCACCACGGCTAGGGGGCATCCCGCACAGGATCGCAAGGTATCGTAGGCCATGGCTCGTCGAGCTTCCCTCGGTGGGACTCAGCCCGTAGAGCAACAAAAAGAGCCTGCGGTGTCAAGATGCTCCGTGTGCCGCGCCTCGCTGTTCGAGGCGTCCTTCCGTCGAATAATCCTGGCGATTCCCCTGCCCGAACCCCTGCTGTCCCGCCGGATGGAAGAAAATCCTAAAGTGTCCGCACCGGGCGCCGATAGATGTCTGTATGGCAACCCGAACGATTGTTGATCGTTCGCTACAAAACCTTGACATCCCCGCGGTTTCCTGTTGCTATGGATCGTGCATTGGCATCGGGTGCGGAGCACCTCGGGAGGCGACCCGATGAGCGTGATTGTTACGGAAGTCTACGATGCCCTGGTTGCAGCCGGAGCTCCCGATGAGAAGGCCAGGGCGGCGGCAGGCGTGATCCCGATGACCGAGAACCTCGTCACCAAGCAAGACTTAGCCGAATTCAGGGCAGAGATGAAGGCGGACTTCGCCGAGTTCAAGGCCGAGGTGAAGGAAGAAATCAGCCCCCTCAAGCGTGATGTCGCCGTTCTGAAGCTGGCGATGGTGAGCTTTATGCCGGCGATTCTGGCTTTGCTGGCCAAGCTCGTCTTCTTTCCGTGAACTTCATTCCCGCGCCGGTTTCTCTAGCCGGCTTCGCCGTCTCCGCCGAGCGCGCACCGGTTGCCTCGATCCCACCGAAATAATATGCATGGGGATGCAACTCACCGGAGGAGGCATCTCCATGGAAACCCTGTTCAACAGTCCCGACAAGTTCAAGAGCCAGTTCGCCACGGTTGACGGCTACAAGACCCACTACATCGAGGCGGGCGAAGGAAACGCCCCAAAACTGGTCTTGGTACACGGCGGCGCCATCGAGGTGGGCATGGGCTGCTACCGCTGGTACGCCAATATCATCCCGCTGGCGAAGAAGTTCCACGTGTTCGCCATCGACGAGTTGGGCAGCGGCTACACCGACCCGCCCCGGGACCTCGACGAGCTGAGCCACATCCGGGTGCGCGCGGACCACGTGCTGAACTTCATCGAGACCCTCGACCTCGGCCCGGTCAACCTCGCCGGCCAGTCCCAGGGCGGCTGGATCGTCACCTACATCACCCTGCTGCGGCCGGACCTGGTCCGGAAGCTGATCCTCATCGACAGCGGCAGCACCGCCGGACGGCCCGCGGAGGTGCCGTCATTGCAGACCGCCACCACCGACGTGGACGGCGTGGCGATATCCGGCGACACCCAGGAGCTGCCCTACCAGAAGGTGCTGTTCGAGCCCGGCACCATGCGCCCGAAGAAGGGGCTGACCGACACCCGGGAAGGCGTGCGCCAGTACGCCAGCGCGTTCTTCTACGACAAGTCCATGGTCAGCGAGGAGTTCCTGGACCACCTGATGGAGCTGTCGGGCCGGTGGAGCCGGCTCTACGACGAACACCGGGGCGAGAAGTACTGGGCCAAGCAGACCCTGGCCGGCCAGCGCCGGCAACTGGAGATCGACGGCAAGCACATCCGCGAGCACGTGCACAAGATCCAGACGCCCACGCTGGTGGTGTGGGGCAAGAACTCCAACAAGGGGCTCGACATGGGGTTCCTGCTCTACAAGCTCTTCCCCAACGCCCAGATGCACATCCTCGACAAGGCCAACCACTTCCTGTGGCTGGACCAGTGGCGGGACTTCAACGCGCTGGTGGAGTGGTTCATCGAGAAAGAGTAGAGGAGGTACGCACGTGGAGACATTGTTCAACAGCCCGGACAAGTACGAGAAGCACGACGAGACCATCGACGGCTACAAGACCCATTTCATCGAGGCCGGCGACCCGGCCAACGACCGGCTGCTGCTGGTGCACGGCGGCAGCGCCGCGCTGGGCGCGGGCCTCTACCGATGGTACCCCACGGTGCTCCCGCTGGCGGAGAAGCTCCACGTCTTCGCCGTCGACGAACTGGGGCACGGCTTCACCGACCCGCCGCGGGACATCGCCGACCTGGGGCACGTGCGCGTGCGCGCCGAGCACGTCATCCGCTTCATCGAAGAGAAAGAGCTCGGGCCCATCAACCTGTGCGGCCAGTCCCAGGGCGGCTGGATCGTCACCTACATCACCATCACCCGCCCGGACCTGGTGAAGAGGCTCGTGCTGGTGGACAGCGGCAGCACCGCGGGGTCGGGCTTCAAGACCGGCGCCCAGAACGACGTGGGCGACGTCCAGGAGATCGACGGTGAGAAGATTCGGACGGGAGGCGGCGAGCTGCCGTATTTCAAGAAGATCTTCGAGCCCGGCACCATGCTGCCCAAGGAAGGGCTGCTGGACACCCGCGAGGGTATCCGTATGTACACGGAAACCTTCGCCTATGACCACTCCATGGTCACCGACGAGTACGTGGACTACCTGGAGGAGACCTCCAGGCGCTGGACCGACTTCTACCTGGAGCACCGGGGCAAGAAGTTCTGGGACAAGCAGGACGTCAAGGGCCACCACGACATGTACTTCTTCGAAGGGAAGCACATCCGCGACCACGTCCACCGGATCAAGAACCCGACGCTGTTCATCGCCGGCAAGAACTCGGTCAAGGGCATCGACCCGCAGTACGAGCTCTACAAGCGCATGCCCAACGCGCAGATGCACATCCTGGACAAGGCCAGCCACTTCTGCTGGTGGGACCAGGTCCGGGACTTCAACGACCTGGTGCTCTGGTTCGTTACCAAGGGAGAGGATTAGTCAATGGAACGGCAAACCATCTTCAACAGCCCGGACAAGTGGAACAGCCGCTTCGTCACCGCGGACGGCTACAGGACCCACTACATCGAGGCCGGCGAATCCAACCCGGAGCGCGTGGTCATGTGCCACGGCGGGGCCAACGAGATCGGCATGGGCAACTACCGCTGGTACCCGAACATCGTTCCGCTGGGCGAGCACCTTCACGTCTATGCCATCGACGAGTTGGGGCACGGGCAGACCGACCCGCCGCGCAACCTGGACGACCTGGGCCACGTGCGCGTACGCGCGGATCACGTCATCAGCTTCATCGAGGCCCTGGACCTGGCGCCGGTGAACCTCATCGGCCAGTCCCAGGGGGGCTGGATCGTCACCTACATCACCATCAAGCGGCCGGACCTGGTAAAGAAGCTGATCCTGGTCGACAGCGGCAGCACCGCCGGGTCGGGCATCCGCAAGGCGGGCGAGGGACGGCAGGTCATCGAGGTGGACGGCCAGCAGGTGGAGGTGGACGGCAGCGGCGACCTCCCCTACTTCAAGGACGTGTTCGAGCCCGGCACCATGATGCCCAAGGAGGGGCTCACCAACACCCGGGAGGGCCTCCGCAAGTACGTCGGAGCCTTCGTCTACAACAAGGACATGGTCACCGACGAGTACCTGGACCACCTGATGGAGCTCTCGGCCCGCTGGAACGACCTCTACATGAAGCACAAGGGGAAGGAGTACTGGGAAAAGAACGGCATGCAAGGCGCCAGCGAGATGTACTACTTCGACGGCGCCCACATCCGCGACCACGTGCACAAGATCAGCGTCCCGACCCTGGTCATGTGGGGGCGCAACTCCAACAAGGGCATCGACCCCGGTTACGACCTCTACAAGAGCATCCCCAACGCCCAGATGCACATCTTCGACCGGGCCAGCCACTTCATATGGCTGGACCAGCCGGAGGACTTCAACAACCTGGCGACGTGGTTCCTGGGGAAGGAGTAGCGTTCGTGACGCCCGGGGAGGAAGATTGAGTCGCACGACCGCGCTTCGTGCCGGCGAATTCCTGGCCCTCGTCGCCCTGTTGATGTCGCTCCCCGCGCTCACGACCGACGCGATGCTGCCGGCGTTGCCGGCGATAGGTCACGACCTCGGTGCGCCGCGCCGGAACGACGTCCAGTTCGTCATCACGGCCATGCTCCTCGGGCTCGCCCTCGGTCAGATCGTTTTCGGCCCGCTCTCCGACCGTTTTGGACGCAAACCCGCCATCCACGCCGGCCTGGGCCTGTACATGGCGGGTTGCCTCATGAGCGTCTTCGCTCCCGTCTTCGAGGTGATGATCGCGAGCCGCATCGTGCAAGGCATCGGAGCGGCGGGGCCGCGCATCGTGATCATAGCCCTGGTGCGCGATCAGTACGAAGGACGGCAAATGGCTCGCCTCATGTCGTTCGCCATCGCCGTGTTCGTCCTCGTTCCCACCGTCGCTCCGGCCCTGGGACAGGGCATCCAGTGGCTGGCAGGCTGGCGGGCGATATTCGCCACGTTCTTCGTCGTCGCCGCCATCGGATTCGCCTGGCTTGCGCTCCGGCAGCCGGAAACCCTGCCCGCCGCCCGCCGGCGGTCCCTCTCGCCGCGGACCGTCGGTGCAGCCGTCCTGGAAGTCCTGAGGATTCGCACCGCGCGCGGATATATCCTCGCCACCGCCTGCGCGTTTGCCCCGTTCATCGCCTACCTGAGCACTGCCCAGCAGATCTTCCAGGAAGCCTACGACGTCGGCGCCCTCTTTCCGGTCTATTTCGGCGCGCTGGCGCTGTCCATCGGAGGCGCCTCGCTCATGAACGCCCGCCTCGTGTTGAGGTATGGGATGCGCCGGATCACGAGGGCGGCGGCGTTGTCCGTCACGCTGGTCTCAGTGGCCGCGTGGGCGCTGGCCTTCGCCTTCGACGGGCTTCCCCCGTTGTGGCTGTTCATGGCCTGCCTGCTCGTGGTCTTCGTCTGCTTCGGACTCCTCTTCGGCAATCTCAACGCCCTCGCCATGGAGCCGCTGGGCCACATCGCCGGCGTGGGAGCGGCGGTAGTGGCTTCGCTCCCCACCTTCGTCGCGGTGCCGTTCGGAGCGTTCGTGGGCCAGACTTTCGACGGCACCATGTATGCCCAGATTTCCGCTTTCGCGGTCTTCGGAGCGGGGGCGTTCGTAGCGATGAGATGGGCCGAGCGCGGCTCGGAGCAGGACGAGAGAAAGGTGGACTAACGCCGGCGTTTCCTGCCGTGGCGGGGGCGCAACTCCCGCTTCAAGCCGTCGGCGGTCAGCCTGCCCCGGTGGAGGTACACCACCGCGGAGCCGTACTGGGTGCCGGCAGCGAAGCGGACCGGCACCGGCGGCACCTCGTCGAACACGCGCCCCATCCGGAGCCGCATGGCGGTGTCGCCGCGCTTTCGCGCGTCGCCGCTCTTCCGCTTGAATCCCGCCTTCTTTTCGAGCTGCACGCGGCAGTCCACCGTGGGGCCGGTGAAAGGCGAGTAGCGGCCGGCCTGGAGCCGCCCGGCACCGTCTCCGTCCATTTCCCCCACGAGCTCGTAGAGACGGCGACCGTCGAAGACGGGAATCCGCAGCTCACACACCCGGGCCGCGTCAACACGGGAAAGCACGGCCAGCAAGGCGCCGGCGGGATCGAGCGCTCCCTTGAGTTGGGAGGGGGGGACCTTGGACTTCTTGCGGGGCTTCATGCGCACGAGCTTCGGCGTTCCTTCATCGAAGCCGAGCTCCACCAAACGCTTCCTGGTCCATTGCTTGCTCCGGTAGCCCGCCCGGACCGGCACCACCTCCCCCGAAAGAAGCGTGCCGCGCGAATACGCCGTAGCCTTCCAGCGCGCGACCTTGGCCAGACCGGTGGTCTTCAGACGCACCTGCACGGCGTACGCCGTCGCATGAAGATCATAACGGGCGGCATCCGGGTCGTATGCGGCCGTATCGAAGTTGACGACGAAACCGAGGTTGGCGGCGTGGAGTTTGCCGAAATAAGCCCTGTAGTCGAGCTGCAGCCGCCCATCCCCGGCGGCGGCACTCGATGAAAGGAACGCCCATGCAAGGGCGCCCAAAGACAAGCCGCGCAACGCCGTGCGTGCATGGCCCCATGCCGCGGACCCCGTCACCACCATGCGTCGAGTAAACCAAGTCGACACCGGTAGGGCAAACGTTTCATTTCGCTGCCCTCGGAACCCCTCTCCCTTTGGGAGAGGGTTGGGGTGAGGGTATCCGGAGCAAGTAGCCAACCATGGAAAGGACAGGAAGACCGTGGCGCCCTCACCCCGCTTTCGGCCACCTTCTCCCAGAGGGAGAGGGATTGGAATGGAGAGGCTAGAGCAGCAGGCGGTCCTCGTACTCGACCCGCGAGAGGATGTGCGGCTCGTCCCCCGTGACCAGCACCATGTCCTCGATGCGCACGCCGCCGCCGCCCCGGACGTCCGGCACCCACACCAGCGGCTCCACGGCGAAGACCATGTTGGCCTGGAGCTCGAAGACGGTGGCGCCGGGAAGCGTCTCGCCGATGTAGGGAGGCTCGTTGGCGCCCATGCCGATGCCGTGGCCGATGAACAGGCTGAACAGGTGGTCGGCCAGGCCGTAGCGTCCGATGCAAGCGACGATGGCGTCGGACACGTCCTTGTTGGTGTTGCCCGGCCGCATGCGCTCGATGCCCGCCATGAGCCCCTCGTACACCGCGGTGTAGATCTCCTTCTGCCGGCGGGTGGGCTTGCCCACGATGGTGGTGCGGCCGATGTCGGCGAAGTAGCCGTTCCACATGGCGCCGATGTCGATGAAGCAGAGGTCGCCGTTGCGCATGATCTTGTCGGTGCAGATGCGGTGCGGCGGCGACATGTGCTCGCCCGAGGCCACGTACGGCGTGATCACGTGGGCCATCTCCCCGCCGAGATGGAAGAGCGTCTGCATGGCGTCGCCGGCCACCTCGCACTCACGGCGCCCGGCGCGGGTCTCGTCCAGCGCTCGCTGGGTCACGCTGTCGCCCAGGGCGCAGGACTCCTCGATGACCGCGATCTCCTCGTCCAGTTTCACCCAGCGCGCCCGCTGCATGACCACGTCGCCGTCCGCGGGCTCGATCTCCCGGAGATGGTTCCGCAGCGACTCGATGAGGCACAGCGGCGCCTGGTCGAGGCCGATACGCCCGCCGGTGAGCTTCAGGTCGCTCAGCAACGGCTTAAGGACCGAGGTGACGAACCCGTCCGTGAGCTCCCGCTGCTCCATGATGGGGATGGTGTGGACACTCGACAGCCAGGGCATGCCGAAGCGCGCCTTGTCGTGCTCGCCGCCGGAGCAGAGCAGGATCGGCTCCTCGCCCCTGACCAGGAGCACGCCGTTCAAGGCGGTAGTCTTGCCGGTGATGAGTTGGGCTCTCAGGCTGGTGAGGTAGCGGACGTTCTCATCCTTCCACAACAGCAGCGCGGACAGGTCGGAATCCGCCAGCTCGCGCTGGGCCTTCTCGACGCGCTTGCGCCGCAGTCCCGGGAAGTCATAGCGGTCCTCCCAGTCGACGCTGAAGGTGCCGCGTGCGTAGCGGGTGAGCATATGAAGTCAGTCCCTGCAATGCCCCGAATCCGTCATTCCGGCGAAAGCCGGAATCCAGGGGGGTGGCGCCGGGGGGATTGCCAACCCCTCCCCCTCCCTCCTGGATTCCGGCTTTCGCCGGAATGACGGGGCGAGGTGTCGTCAGCCTTCCGGGCCGGTCACATCGTAAAGCCGGGCGCAGTTGTCCCAGAGTATCTTTCTCCGCGACGTGTCGGTAACTCCGTCGATGCCGAGGAACGTCTCCATGGCGTGGGGCCAGTGGGCGTCGTCGTGGGGATAGTCCGTGGAGATCACCAGGTTGTCGTCTCCCACCCGGCTGATGACGTCGGTGACGAGTCTCTCGTCCGGATCCACCGACACGAAGCACTGGCGCATGAAGTAATCGCTGGGCGGACGGCTCAGGGGCTCGTCGAGCTGGTCCTTGCGGTCCTGCCAGCGCTCGTCCATGCGGTACAGCAGCCACGGCAGCCAACTGCAGTTGCCCTCCAGGAAAACCGCCCGCAGCCGCGGGAAGCGCTCCAGCACGCCGCCGCCGCAGAAGCTCCCAATGGCCATCATCAGCTCCAGCGCCTTGCTGTAGGTGCTGACGAGGAAGCCATCGTTGGGGTGTCCGACGAAGCGTAGCGCCGCGTGCTCCTGCCGCGGAAAGCCCGCGGGGTGGAAGCAGATGGGTACACCGGTGCGCTCGGCCTGCGCCCACAACGGGTCGAAATAGCGGTCGTGGATGTGATTGCCGTTGACCGGTTCCGGGACCAGGCACAGCCCCGCGGCGCCGAGATCCTCCACCGCGCGCCGGGCCTCCTCCACCGCCAGGTCCACGTCGTGCAGCGTGATCAGCGCCGCGAACTTCATCCGCGCCGGGTTCTCCTTGCAGAAGTCGAAGATCCAGTCGTTCCAGGCGCGACACAGCGCCATGGCGTATTCTCCGTCCAGGCCGTCGTCGCAGTGGAGCGGAAAGGTGCGGAACAGCACGGCCACGTCCAGGCCTTCCACGTCCATGGCGTCGAGCTGCGATACCGGGTCGTAGTCCCGCTCGAGCGAGTTCCGGTAATGGGGCGCGACCTTCTCGAACCGCTCTTCCTGGGCGCCCCGGGGCGATCGCATTCCCGCGCCGCCGGGGCGCACCGGCGTGCCGTCGGCGAAGGTGAAGCGGATCTGCCCGTGGCGTTTGCGCGGCTGGCCGCGCGGGATCCGCTCGCCCCACTTGGGGTCCATGTACTTGAGGTAAAGGTCGTGGGGCTCGAAGACATGCATGTCGCTGTCGAGCACCTTGAAGCCGTTCTTGGCCATGGCGGGACTCCTTCGACTCCTTGTGGCCTGTCTGAGAAAGCGAGCCGTGCGTCGACATAGCGACGCGGCGCGGCGCGAACCACAGGACGAAACGCGTAAGGCTGGCAAAAACCGTGGTGCAGAGCGTAGCGGCGCGCCAGCGGAGCGAAGTCGAAGGACGCTACCTATTTCCTGAGCTCCGCCCACCGGGCGGCACCGCCGAAGCGCACGGCGTCCATGATCTGCTGGCAGCGGTAGGCGTCCTCGAAGTTGGGGTTGGGCGAGGTGCCCTCCTCGATGCCGCGACGGAACCGGCCGGCCAGCACACGAAAGGCGCCCAGGCGCGCGTCCCGCTCGTCCGGCGCCACTTGGAAGCGTTCGGGCACGGGAAGCTCGTGCAGCTCCTTGTCCTCGGCGTGCCGCGCTCCCAGGACGGCGCCGTCGGACGGCGGATTCGGACCCCCATGGGAGAGGCTCAGGCTCCCCTCGGTGCCGTGGATCTCCATCCGCACCTTCGAGCCCAGGGGGGCGGCGAAGTTGGCCGCCACCGACGCCCAGCCGCCGTTGGCGAAGCTCATGAGCAGGCCGAAGGCCTCGTCGGAGGTGTCGTCGCCGTGGGCGCCGTTGTCCGGCGTAAACACCCGGCCGCTGACGCCGGCAACGTCTCCGAACCAGTCCCGCAGGCAGTCGATGTAGTGGGACCCCAGCCCTCCCAGTTGCCCCCCGCCGTAGGAGTACTGCTGGCGCCAATCGAAACCGGGGCGGCCGCCGGGCGGCCCGCCTCTCATGAAAAGGGTCACGGAGGCGCTCTGAAAATCGCCGATGTAGCCCTGCTCCAGCAACTCCTTGACGTACGCCCGGGCCGGGGAGAAGCGGAACTCGTGGGCGACCATGGCGGTCAGGCTGGTGCCGCGGGCCTTGTCCACCATCGCCTTGGCCTCGGCCTCGTCCATGGCGAACGGCTTCTCGCACAGCACGTGCTTGCCCGCGTCCAGCGCCGCCGCGGTCATGTCGTGATGGAGGTTGGGAGGCGTCACGATGCTCACCGCGTCCAGGTCCCGCTGCTTCAGCATCTCCCGATAGTCGGTGTACGCGTGCGGTATGCCCAGGCTCGCCGCCGCGTCCCGCGCCCGCTCTTCCCTCCGGGAGCAGATGGCCGTCACCTCGAAGCCTTCATCCTGGAACGCCGGAGCCTGTACCTTCGCACCAAATCCCACGCCGATGACGCCGATACGAATCGCCATGAATCTCCCGTGAATGTTGTCTTGGGACGGTTGGCCTCAGATGTCCGGCTTCGGGGAAAGGCCCTTGGATACCGCGTCCTCGCACGCGGTTCCGGCGAAGAAGTCCGGGTTCATCTCCGTGTAGAACCGGGCCGCATTGGTGAAGGCGAAATCGCGGAAGTCGTCCTCCGTGAGGAGTCTGCGCTCAAGCAACTCATACGATTCCGGGACTACCTCCCGCATGTCGGCCACGTCCCAGTGCCCCAGGTCCGAACTCATCATCGCATTCAGGCGCGCGCCGAAGGGGTTGACCCGCGCGTTGAAGGCCCACACCACCGTGGGGTCGTCCGCCTCGCAACCGAAGAAGAAATGCGGCACGAACAGGTCGCGGATCTCCTCCGCCTCCTCGATCTCGCACCGCGCCCAGTCGTCCAGGTTGTCCGGGTGTCTCAGCTCGTGGGCCTTGCGGTAGTTGCCGATGGCCGAGGCGTCGGTTCCCTCGAAGAACCTCCGGATGTCGTCCAGCCGCTCCTTCACCCGGTCGCTGCCGTACTCGCCGACCAGCCGTAGAAGCTCTTCCTGGTCGAGGTTGGCCGGATCCAGGTTGTGGATACCCTTGGGTCCGCGTTTCTCCCAGTGGCCCACCAAGTCCGCATACAGCACGCAGGCCCATGCGACACCGCACTCGAGGAAGCCCAGCCGGATCCCGGGGAAGCGCCGGGTCACCCCGCCCATGAACAGTGACTTGCAGATGGCCTCGTTGGCCGCGGCGAAGTGGCCGATGTGGTTGTACGCATAATTGGAGATGGACTGGCGCGTGCCGATGCCCTGAGAACCGGCATGGGAGGTGGGAACCGCCCCCAGCTCGACGCACTTGGCCCATACCGGGTCGTAGTCGTACTCGCTGTCGATTCCGAAGGTGTCGAGGCGCCAGGCGTACTGGGCCGACTCCGGCGGGCCCCCTTGTCCCTTTGGAATGGCACGGCGCTGATGGGTGAAGACGATGACCTTGAGGCCGAGCACCTTGACCGCGTGCTCCATCTCCTCCATGGCCTCGCGCGGGTTCTCGAACGGAATCACCGCGGCCGGGGTGATGCGGTCGGCGCAGTCACGATAGATGTCGGCGTGAAAGGTGTTGAGGGCCCGGCACGACACCCTGCGGAGCTCCTCGTCCCGGAAGACCGGCGGCCCGCCCTGGCCTTCGGTGGGATAGAGGACCGCAAAATCCAGCCCCAACTCGTCCATCCTCTCGTGGAGCAGACGCGGCAAGGAGGCCGTTGCGCGGTCCAGCGTGCGGGTGGGCCGTGCCCACCACGGCGGACAGCGCGTCCACTCGTGCCGCCGCTCGCTTTCCGACATGTCGTGCCAGCGGTTGGTCCCACGGGCCGCCGTGGCCTTCACGTACCGGTCGACGATGTCCGGGCCGCCCGCCTGCTTCAGATAGTCCAGGTACACCGGCGTAAGCTCCACCGTATGTCCGTCGGAGTCGATGATCGGATGACCGAGGCGCGCGCGGATCTTCTCTGACCTTGAAGCCGGCATGGAATCGCCATGTTATCCCATCTCGTTGGTTAGTCAACAAGAACAGCCGAGTCCTTTCGGTCCGGCTCTTCCCGCTGTACGGGAACATTATTGGATTGACCGTTAGTGTTCCATCGGTGGATGATGAGCAATCGGGATCCCGAGAGACTGGTTCGTGTGAGGATAGAAAGATCGGAGGGGTTCATGAAACGAATCATCGTCGGCTTGATGGCGGTGCTGATCGCACCCCTGACGTTTTCCGCTTACGTGGTCAATGCGGATTCCGGTGTGCCCAATCCGCTTCGCATCGGCAGCGAAGGCTACTACCCCCCGTTCAACTTCGTCGACCAGTCGGGTCAGCTCAAGGGTTTCGACATCGACATCGCCCTGGCGCTCTGTGAGCGGCTGAAGGTGGAGTGCAAGCTCGTGGCGCAGGACTGGGACGGCATCATCCCCGCGCTTCTGGCGGGGAAGTACGACGCCATCGTGGCGAGCATGTCGATCACCGACGAGCGCAAGAAGGTGGTGAGCTTCACCGACAAGTACTACAGCAACAAGGTGCGCTTCGTGGCCGCCAAGAACGGCGGTTTCGATCCCGCTAAACTCGCCGGCAAGACCGTCGGCACCCAGCGCGCCACCATTGCGGCGAGCTGGCTGGCAAAGAATGCCGGCGGCGCGAAGGTGAAGCTCTACGACAAACAGACCGATGCCTACCTCGACCTGGCCGCCCGAAGGCTCGACGCCATCTTCGCCGATGGGTTGGTGCTTCACGATTGGCTCAAGACCAAGGCGGGAGCGGGTTTCGAGATGGTGGGCGACGCCTACGAGCTGGACGAGGGCATCGGCATCGCCGTGCGCAAGGAAGACAACACGTTGCGGCAACGGCTCAACGCCGCGCTGGCGGCCATACTCGCCGACGGCACCTACGCCACGATCAACGCGCGTTACTTCCCTTTCAGCATCTACTAGTGTCCCGCAGCCCCACGGCAGATTCGTTGCCGGGTAGATCCCGTCTTGACATGGGCCCCTCGCTTCGGCGGTCCGCATGAACGAGCCCCCGGCGCTGCTGCTCGGCTTTGGGGCCCAACTCGCGGCAGGGACCCTGGTGACCGCGGGGCTGGCGGTCGCTTCCCTCGCCGGCGGCCTGCTGCTGGGCATCGCCGGGGCCGCGGCGCGGATGTCCCGCCGGCGGCCACTGCGTACCGCCGCCCAGGCATACACCACCGCCGTACGCGGCGTGCCGGAGTTGCTCGTGGTCCTGATAGTCTACTTCGGCGCGTCGGCCGCCATCGGCCGCGTGGCCGCGCTGTTCGGCGTCACCGGGTTCTTCGAGTTGAACCCCTTTCTCGCCGGGGTGACGGCCCTGAGCCTGACCTTCGGCGCCTACGCGACCGAGGTGTTGCGGGGCGCATTCCTTGCCGTCCCGCCGGGGCAGACCGAGGCGGCTTACGCCTTGGGGCTCACACGGATAGCCGCGTTTCGCCACGTGCTGTTGCCGCAGGTCTGGCGGACGGCGCTTCCGGGGCTGGGCAACCTGTTTCTGGTGCTGCTCAAGGACACCTCCCTGGTGTCGGTGGTGGGGCTGGACGAGTTGATGCGCAAGAGCGCCCTCGCGGTCAGTTACACACAGCAACCGTTCACCTTCTATCTCGCCGCGGCGGTCATTTACCTCGCCATGACCGCGGTCTCCATGGCCGGCATCCAAGTGCTGGAGCGGCGCGCGGCGCGCGGCATGGGGTGGTCCGGATGATTACCGGGCTCTACGGAACGGCCGTCCACGACATTCCCCAGCTATTGGCGGGCGCCTGGCTCACGGTTCAACTGACGGCGCTGGCGATGGCGGCTGGGACCGTGCTGGCCTTCCCGCTGGCGCTCATGCGCACGTCGCGGCATGCGTGGCTCCGGGCGCCGGCCTATGGCTACGTTTTCTTCTTCCGCGGCACGCCTCTCCTCGTCCAGATCTTTCTGGTCTACTACGGCCTTGCGCAGTTCGAGGCGGTCCGCGACAGCTTCCTGTGGGCCGTCCTGGGCGAAGCCTACTGGTGCGCGATGATCGCCTTCAGCCTGAACACGGCCGCCTACACCGCCGAGATCATCCGCGGCGGCATGCTGGCGGTTCCCCGAGGGGAACGGGAGGCGGCACGGGCCCTGGGTTTCTCGCGCTGGCAGGAAATGCGTCTGATCGTGCTGCCCCGGGCCGTGCGCCAGGCGCTGCCGGCCTACGGCAACGAGGTGATCCTGCTGTTGAAGGGCAGCGCCCTGGCCAGCACCATCACGCTGCTCGACCTCACCGGGGTCGCGCGCACCCTCATCGCGCGTACCTATCTGGCGGTGGAATTCTTCGCTCTCGCGGGTCTGATCTACCTCCTCCTGGCCCTGTTGATCGTGCGTGGCGTGCGCCTGCTGGAACGGCGCTGGGCCTTGCCCCACCAGCCCTTCGAGAGCGTGCCGGGCACACGCCAAGGCGACCTGCTTTCCTGAGCGCGGGGCTCATGTCCTGGCGCTGCGAATGCGCTTGACGGAGTTTGAGCGAAGACGTATGGAGCATAGGGTCACATCGCCTCGAAGAGGCGTGAGGAGCATTCCATGTCCAATGGGACGGGCGCTGAAGCAGCAACCATAAACGGGATCGGCCGCGTCGGCGGCGCCTTCGCATCGGTCCGCGACTGGCTCGTACGGTTCTCCGAAAACCGCATGGCGGTGGCTGGACTCCTGTTCGTGTCGTTCGTGTTCGTCGTCGCCCTGTTCGCTCCGCAGATCGCCTACTACGACCCCGATGAAGTGGACCTGACGGCGCGGCTGGTGCCGCTGTCCGCCGACCACCCCTTCGGCACCGACACCTTCGGCCGCGACATCTTCTCGCGCGTGGTCTACGGCGCGCGCATCTCGGTCATCGCCGGGCTCGGCTCCGTCACCCTGGCGCTGGCGGCGGGAATCTTCCTGGGCGCGGTGTCGGGCTTCGCCGGAAGAGCCGTGGACAACGTTTTGATGCGCATCATGGACGCGGTGATGGCGTTCCCCGGCCTGCTGTTGGCCATCGCTCTGATGGCCGCCCTGGGCGCCTCACTCACCAACGTGTGCATCGCCCTGGCCATTCGCTATACGCCGAACTTCGCCCGTCTCGTGCGGGCCTCCGTGCTCAAGGAACGGGAAAAGGAATACGTGGAAGCGGCCATGGTGCAGGGGGAGTCCAACCTGCGCGTGCTGTTCCGGCAGATCCTGCCCAACTGCATGGCCCCGGTGCTGGTCCAGGCAACCCTCGACTTCGCCCACGCCATCATCGCCGAGGCGTCGCTGAGCTTCCTGGGCATCGGCGTGCCGCCGCCCACCCCCAGTTGGGGCAGCATCCTGCACGCGGCCCGCTCAACCATGGAGTTCTATCCCTGGGCCGCCATCTTCCCGGGGCTCGCCATCTGCTTTTCCGTGCTGGGTCTCAACCTTCTGGGCGACGGCCTCCGGGACGTTCTGGACCCGCGTCTGAGCGAGGAGAGGTCGAGTGCCTGAGGCGCTGCTGGACGTCCGGGACCTGGAGACCCGCTTCTTTCTCCGCAAGGGAGTCCTGACCGCGGTGGACCGGGTCTCGTTCCAGCTCGCGGAGCGGCAGACCCTGGGCATCGTGGGTGAGACCGGGTCGGGGAAGAGCGTGTTGGCGCTATCGCTCATGCGACTGGTCCCCCAGCCGCCGGGCAGGATCACCAACGGGCAGGTCCTGTTCAAGGGCGAGGATCTCCTCACCAAGACGGAACCGGAGATGCGCTCCTACCGGGGCAGCCGCATCTCCATGATCTTCCAGGAACCCATGGTGGCGCTGAACCCCGCCTACACCGTCGGCGACCAGGTGGCGGAAGGTTACGTGATCCACGAGGGCCTGCGAAAAAAGGAGGCCTACGAACGCGCCGCGGACATGCTCAACAAGGTGGGGATACCCAATCCCAGGGAACGGCTCGACAGCTACCCCCACGAGTTCAGCGGCGGCATGCGTCAGCGGGTCATGATCGCCATCGCGCTGGCGTGCAACCCGGACCTGCTGATCGCCGACGAGCCCACCACCGCCCTGGACGTGACCATCCAGGCACAGATCCTGGATTTGCTCCGGGAGCTGCTGGAGCAGTTGGGCAAGTCGCTGATCTTCATCACCCACGACCTGGGCGTGGCCGCGGTGCTGTGCGACCACATCGCGGTGATGTACGCCGGCAACATCGTGGAGTTGGCGGACCGGAAGTCCATCTTCGAGAATCCGCTTCACCCCTACACCCAGGGGCTACTACGCGCGCTGCCGCGCCGGGGCGAGCGCGACCGGCTACTGGACCCCATACCCGGGGTCGTATGCAACCTGCTGGACCCGCCCCAGGGCTGCAACTTCCGGCCCCGGTGCGACCAGAGCATGGACGTGTGCGGCCGGGAAGATCCACGGCTCGCCTCGGCCAAGGGCCGGCAGGTGGCGTGTCACCTCCACACGGCTTGAGGACGTCATGCGGGAAGAGATCCTCAGAGTCGACGACCTGGCGAAGTATTTCTCCCTGACTTCGTTCTTTTCGCTGTTCGGCGGCAAGGGCGCGGAGCTCAAGGCGGTGGACGGGATCAACTTCTCCATCGAGAAAGGCGAGACCTTCGGACTGGTGGGAGAAAGCGGCAGCGGCAAGTCCACCACCGCCCGACTGATCACCCGGCTGCTGGACGCCACGCGGGGCAAGGTGCATTTCGAGGGGCAGGAGATCCTGGAGATGCCCCGCTCCGCGTTCCACAAGTTCCGCCGCCGCATACAGATGGTGTTCCAGGATCCCTATACGTCCCTGAACCCCCGCATGCGGGTGCGGGACATCCTCGGCAACCCGCTCAAACTCCACGACATCGTTCCCGCCAACCAGGTGGGGGACCGGGTGGTGGAGTTGCTGGAGCTGGTGGGGCTCCAGGCGGAGCACCGGGACCGCTACCCCCATGAGTTCAGCGGCGGCCAGCGCCAGCGCATCAGCATCGCCCGGGCCATGGCGCTGGAGCCCGACCTGATCATCGCCGACGAGGCGGTGTCGGCCCTGGACGTTTCGGTGCGCGCCCAGATCCTCAACCTGTTCCGGCAACTGCAGCGGACCAAGGGGTTGACCTACCTGTTCATCGCACACGACCTGAGCGTCGTGGACTATTTCTGCGAGCGCGTCGCGGTCATGTACGGCGGCAAGATCGTCGAGGTGGGCGCGGTGGAGGACCTGTTCGACAAGCCGGCGCATCCGTACACCGAGGCGCTGGTGTCGGCCATCCCCGAGCCCGACCCCAGCCGGGAGTTCCGGCCGCGGGTGCTGGAGGGGGAGATGGTCAACCTCATCGACCGGCCGCCGGGGTGCGTGTTCCGCGGACGTTGCCCCATCGCCGAGCCGGTGTGCGGGGAGATCGAGCCGCCGCTGGAGAGGAAGGCGGGCGGGCGCGAGGTGGCCTGCCACCTGCGTTGACGCCACGTAAGGAAGTATCGAATTGCGCCAGTACATCATCAACCGCCTGCTGATCCTCTTTCCGGTGCTCTTCCTGGTGTCGGTCATCGTCTTCTCCCTGTTGCACATGATCCCGGGAGACCCGGTGGACTTCATCTTCGCGACAGAGGACCTTACCGACCCGTCCGTTCGTGAAGATTTCGAAAGGATCCTTGGCCTCGACAAACCGCTGCACGTGCAGTACCTGGTGTGGCTCGGCGGTGTCCTGATCGGCGACTTCGGCGAATCGATCCATTACCAACGGTCGAACATGGAGTTGATCGTCGAGCGTTTCCCGGCCACCATCCTGCTGACCATCTTCTCAACCGTCGTCTCCATCCTGATCTCGATCCCCGCCGGGGTCATCGCGGCCATCCGTCGCAACTCCGCCAGCGACTACACTGCCATGTCGTTCGCGCTGCTGGGCATCTCGATTCCCAATTTCTGGCTGGGCATCCTGCTGATCCTGGCCTTCAGCTTGTACTTTCCCATCCTGCCTTCGTCCGGGTACGAGGCCTCCCTCACCTCTCCGTGGACCACGTTGTCGTATCTGATCCTTCCCTCGATCACCCTGGGCACGGGCATGGCCGCCATCGTTGCGCGCATGACCCGCTCGGAGATGCTCGAGGAGATCGGCAAGGAATACGTACGCACGGCCCGGGCCAAGGGCCTGGCCGAGCGGCGGGTGATCTTCAAGCATACGCTCAAGAACGCGCTGGTACCCGTGCTCACGGTCATCGGGCTCCAGTTCGGCCGGCTGCTCGGCGGCACCGTCATCGTCGAGCACGTTTTCGCCTGGCCCGGCGTCGGGAGCCTGGTGGTGGGCGCGGTCTACGGCCGCGACTACCCGCTGGTGCAGGCACTGATCCTGATCTTCGCGGTGATCTTCGTGGTGGTGAACTTCTTCGTGGACATTCTGTACAAGTACGCCAACCCCAGGATCACGCTGGAGTAGCGTGCTCTAGTGTCGCGTCCCGTGAGTTCCTGGCACAAGTTGCGCAGGAATTTTTGTCGTCGGCAAGGCGCGATGACGAGCAGTGGCGGGCACCACGCGAGGAAGAGCAACGCAGC
>JAJDTQ010000276.1 GCA_022827045.1 Candidatus Binatia bacterium | reverse complement strand
AGCCATCTCGGCTGAAGTCGGGGCGGACATTCCGGAGGGCTTCGACGTGGCGGTCCACGAGGACAGCGCTACCGCCTTCCACCTGGTGCTGCCGCCCTCGCCGGAGTTGACGGAGACCGACCTGGAGAAGATCGCTGGCGGCCACCACACCGGCTTGTGGGGTTAGGCGGCGAGTCCGGTCGGAGCTTTGCAGGTGGTGATTGATCGAGCAGGGGGGGCGACATGACCACGGCAACGGAAATGAAGGCTCAGATTCTGAGCCGGGCGGCGGAGGACGGGGAGTTCCGCGCCCGCCTCATCGCCGACCCGAAGGGAGCCATCTCGGCTGAAGTCGGGGCGGACATTCCGGAGGGCTTCGACGTGGCGGTCCACGAGGACAGCGCCACCACCGCTCACCTCGTGCTGCCGCCCTCGCCGCTGCTCACGGAGGCCGAGTTGCAGACGGTAGCTGGCGGGCGTGGCTTCAGGGGCGTGGGCCCCAAGTGGTAGTGAGAACAGGCTGCAGCTTCAGATTGAGCCAAGACGCTCAACATTCAAGGAGGCGTGCATCATGACGACGGCAACTGAGTTGAAGACCCAGATCCTGACCAGGGCGGAGGAGGACGGCGACTTTCGCGCCCGCCTCATCTCCGATCCGAGAGCAGCCATTTCGGCTGAAACCGGAGAGACCATTCCGGACGGGTTCGATGTCGTGGTCCACGAGGACAGCGCCACCACCGCGCACCTGGTGCTCCCGCCGTCGCCGAAACTCGCGGAAGCTGAGCTGGGGAACGTGGCCGGCGGCGGGTCGCATAAGGGGTATTACTGGTAACCGACGGAGGAAGCCGTTTACGACGGCAACCGAGTCGAAGACCCAAATCCTGACCAAGGCGGAGGAGGACGGCGACTTCCGCGCCCACCTCATCGCCGACCCGAGAGCGGCCATTTCGGCTGAAACCGGAGCGACCATTCCGGACGGGTTTGATGTCGTGGTGCAGGAGGACAGCGCCACTACCGCCCACCTCGTGCTCCCGCCCTCGCCCAAGCTGACGGAGGCCGAAATGGAGAAGGTCTCCGGCGGGGTGTTTATCTGGGGCTACGTTTAGGCCGCCGGTAGGACGATCGTGCCTGCGTAGGCCTTGGCGGTGGTGGTCCCGCGGTCCACAACCACCTTCACGTGGTTGATGCTCTGCTGGACCTGGAATACCCCGGCCTTGTCGAAGACCAGCTCCACGTGCGGCCAGGCCTTCAGCCCGCGCGCCTTTTCCGGCAGGCACCAGCCCCGCTCCTCCAGCCGGTCGATCAGCCGGTTCCACCCGGAGTGGTCCAGCTCGTGCCATGCCGCGGGTCGGTAAAACTCCAGTCCGAGACGGGGTGAAACCCCCTCCGCCGTGACGTCGACGCTCAAACTGACGCCCGGCCTCGTCAGTTCCGCCAGACTCTCGTATACGGTGGCGACATCAGCCAGGGAGCCGGACCATCCCCACCGCTCCAACATACCGACGGCGTCTTCGCCGGATCCGGCGCCAATGATGAGGCGGACCGACCGCTGCGTTCGCCCCGGCAGAATGCCGGCCTGGGAGACCGGAGCAATCGGCGGCATGAGCCGGTAGATGCGTTGCATGTGCCGCAGAATGGCTGCATCGGGTGTCCATCCGGCGACAGCCCATAGAGCGGCTGCAAGACGCTCCGGTTCGCCGAACAGCTTCTCCCGGCAGGACTCGTCCCCCACGTCCCCGGGCCCTATGAAGATTCCGGGCGAGGCCGGCTGATCCGACGAAATCCCAACCAGATCGTATTCCAGGATCACCCCGCCGTCCCCTGCCCTGAGCAGCGACTGCGGGTCTTGCGCCTGTTCGGCGAGAAACGCCCCCAGCGCGGCCTCTGCCGACGCCGGAGGGGCAAGCTCGCCCTGCCGCACGTAGAACTCGGCGAGACAGGACCCGGGCGGCGGCACCACGCAGAAATCCGCCGCCGGGTCGGGGTCGCAAAGATCGAACTCGAAGCCGAAACGGTTGTCGATCACGTGGATGGGCAGCCGGTGCGCCAGCGCCAGCAGCCGCTCCCAGCCGGAGTCGCCGAACAGGGCGGCCGGAAACAGACTGCGCAGCTCCGCAAGGAACGCGCCAAAGGAGCCGTGGAGTGCTTGGCCGGAGGGCCCGGCGGAGCGGTGCGGCGGACCGTCTCCCGGCCCGGTCTCGCACGCCGTTGCGCAGGCCTCGTCGGCTCTCATCGGCCTTCCGTTATACGTCCGTCGCCTCTCGGGCAGGACGGGCGCTTCACGTCAGTTGCCGCCTGACCAGGTCCCGGAACACGCCTTCCCGTTCCATCAGCCCTGCGAAGGTTCCCTCCTGGACGACCCGGCCGCCCTCCAGCACGTAGATGCGGTCGGCCCGCCGGATGGTGGAAAGCCGGTGGGCGCTGATGATGCGGGTCACGGAGAGCTGCTCGATCTGCTCCATGATGTCGGCCTGGGTCCGGTTGTCGAGCCAGTTGGTCGCCTCGTCCAGCAGCAGCACCTGGGGATTGCGGGCCAGGGCGGCGGCTAGCATGAAGCGCTGCACCTGGCCGCCGGAGAAGGCCGTGGCGCTCTCGCTGCTCACGGTGTACATGCGCATGGGCATCGCCGAAATATCGGTGTCCACGCGGGCCAGCCGGGCGGCCCGCCAGGCGTCGTCCTCGTTCAGTGCCCCGTCGATCCCGACGATGTTGTCCAGCACCGTCTGGGGACGCAGGTGGGCGTCCTGGGGAACGGTGCCGATTTTGCTGCGCACCGAGCTCCAGTTGAGCCGGCTCAGAACGTGGCCGTCGAAGTAGACGGCGCGAAGCTGCGGCCGCTCCAACCCCAGGGCCAGCCGAAATATGGTGCTCTTTCCCGCACCCGACTCGCCGACCAGGGCGATGAACTCTCCCGGCAGGGCATGAATGGTGACCTCATTGAGGACCAGCGGCCCGTCGTCGGAGTAGCGGAAGCTCACGCGGTCCAGCAGCACCTCGCCCTTCAGCTCGGGAGCCGGAAGGTCCGAGGCGAGGTTTCGGGGGCGTTCGGTGAGGATGGGCTGCACCTGCTGCACCGCGGGAAGTATGGCGGCGATGGCGGAGAAGGCGCCGCCGAGCTGGACCACCGCGCCGTTGAACACCATGAACGCGGCGTACACCACCAGAAAGCCGCCCACGGCCAGGTCGTCCCCGCCGACCGTCAGGGCCAGGGCAAACAGCGCCGCGGTGGCGAGCAGGGGCACGGCCGCGGTGAAGGCCATCAGGTGCTCCTGGTACGCCCCCAGCTTCATCTCCGTCTGCTTCTGCTCCCGGTACCCCCGGGCCCACATGATGAAGGCCATCCCCTCGGCGCCCGCGGTCCGCAGCTTGGCCACCCCGCCGATAAGCTGGAGCAGCGTCCCCGCCAGCCGGCGCGTGACGGCCAGCCGCCGGCGATGGTGGGGCGTCTGCATCAGACCCAGTGCGAGGGTGACCCCCAACGAGACCAGGCCCAATCCCAGGCACAGCCAGCCCAGAGCGGCGTTGTAGAGGAAGAGCAGGGCAAAGGTGGGGAGCAGGAAGAGGACCGACAACAGGGCGTTCACGACGACGCCCGAGACCTGGTCCCGCAGCTCATGGATCGCCATGGCCCGCGTGGCCAGGTCACCGGAAGTGAAGCGGCGGAAGAAGCCTGACGGCAGATCCAGCATCCGGTGCCACAGGGCTGCCCCGGCGCGCGCCGCCACGCGTCCCTCCAGCCGCATCAGCGCCGTGCCCTGGAGCATCTGCAAGACTCCCAGGAGCAGCGCGATCAGCACGGCGCCCAGGGTCAACACCCCGAGCATCGGCACGGAGCCGGCGGGCAGCGCCTGCCCCACGAAGGCTCCCAGCAGCACCGCGGGAACCAGCATGGCCATGCCCGCCAGCAGCCCGGCCGCGACCGGCCGGGCGAGGTCGGCCCCCACCCGGTGCAAGACCAATCTCGCAAGCTGCCGAGCCTTGACCGGGCCGTCGTCGGAGAGCGGACAGTAGAAGAAGTGGGCCTCCGGCTCCAGCGACTCGGCCCGACGGGCGTTGACCCGCTGCAGGCGGCCGGATTCCGGCTCCACCATCCGGTAGCGTCCCAGGGGGCCCGGGAGCAGGGCGACGGGCGCGCCGTCGTCCTTGCGGATGGCGAGCATCGCGCCGCTGTCACCCTGCCACCAGCGTTGCTCGCGCCGCAGGGCCACGCGACGCGTGCGGACTCCCGAGGCCACCAGGATGTCGGCCAGCGACGACGCCTCGGCGTCGGACCCCGGGCGCTGCGCCCGGCCCTGGGGCATGCGGAAGGCGACGCCCTCGTGGCGACCGACCCGTTGCAGCGCTTCCGGGAGAGCCGAGTCAACGCCATCCCCCCGTACGTCCGGTTTCAGTACTCCAAAGAGGCGGCGGCGTGCGTTCTGCTCACCCCGTTGGCGGTACTCGGCGGTGCTCGTTTGCAGGTTGACAACGTCGGCCAGAAGCAGACGCCGGTTGAGATCATCGGCGCTCAGGGCCAGATCGTTGAAGGCCAGCAGGGCGGGCATCAGGCGCCCCTCCGCGTGGACCTCCCGTGTGGCGAGGCAGCGCACCCTGGTCGGATTCGACGAGGTCACCCAGCTTGCGGGGGTGATCGGGAGCACGCCGGGGCCGTCCGGATCCCCTTCCTCCGTGCTCAGATACGCCAGGCTGTCGTCCCCGCTGGTCATCCACACCACCCCACGGCGCGCCGACACCGTCTGCCCGGACTCCACGGGCTGCTCCCCCGTCTCCCTCGATAGGATCTGGTCGATGCGCGGGCGGAAGGTGAACTCCCGCGTCACCGCTTCGGAGACCTCGGAGACCCAGGCATCCGCCTGCTCGACGACCTGTGCATCGCACCCGGCATCGTCGAGCGCGTCCAGCGGCATCAGGCGCAGCGCGGAGCTGGGAAGGCCCTTGGCCACGAGCACGGTTCCGGTCAGGCCCTCCTCGGCGGGAAACAGCAGCCGTCCGGCGCCGGCTCGCAGGAGGTGTCTGAAGTCGGTCGGCACTCCGTCGGCCCGGCGGCGGGCCGCGAACACGTCCACCGCCCCCTCGGCCACGAACCACAGGACGGCGGTATCGGAGAGGTGGATGGGCCGATTGCCGCCTCCGGCCACCGGCTCCCCGCGAGCGGCCGCCAGTTCGGCCAGGCGCTCCGCGCCCGGCGCTCCACCGCCCGGTGCTGGATCGTTGCTCATTCCGTCTCCATCAGGTGACGGTAGAGGCCGTCCTGGTCCGCCATCAGCTCGGTGTGTGTGCCTCGCTGCACCTCCCGTCCGCCGTCCAGGACCACGATCAGATCGCAGTCGCGGATGGTGCTGAGGCGGTGCGCCACGATCAGGCAGCTGCATCCGCGCCGGCGCAGGGCGTCGTCGATGCGCACCTCGGTGATCGGGTCCAGCGCGCTGGTGGCCTCGTCCAGGATCAGCAGGGACGGATTCCCCACCAGGGCGCGGGCGATCTCCAGGCGCTGGCGCTGGCCGCCGCTGAAGTTTCGCCCGCCCTCGACCACGGGCGCATCGTAGCCCTGCGACCGCGCCATAATCTCATCATGGATGGCGGCGTCGGTGGCCGCGGCCACCAGGTCCTGCTCGGGGATCTCAGGGTTCCACAGGCTCAGGTTCTCCCTCACGGTCCCGGCGAACAGGAATATGCGCTGGTCGACCATGGCCACCGAGCTCCCGAGCAGGCCGCGGGAAATCTCGGAGCGCGGGTGGCCATCCAGATAGACGCCCCCAGACCAGGGCTGGTGGCTCCCTGCCGCCAGCAGCGCCAGCGTCGACTTGCCCGACCCGGTGGGACCGACCACGGCCACCCGCTGCCCCGGCTCGATGGTCAGGTTGAAGTCCCGGAGCATCGGGTCCCGGTTCGCCTTGTGGCCAAACTCCACGTTGCGCAGCTCGAGCTGCCCGCTCAACCGGACCGTCCGGCTCAGAGCGTCGCTGCTCGCGGAAGGCTGCTCCCCGTCCTGCTGAAAGTACGCGTCCTCGGGGGAGTCCATCACGTCTTCGAGCCGTTGCAGGTTGGCCTCGAGAACCTGGAACAGTTCGGCGAACTGGGCGAAACGGCCGATGGGCAACAGGAAGTACGTCGCCAGGACGTAGCATCCCATCATCATGCCCAGCGACATGTCGCCCTCCATCACCCGCCAGCCCGCCACGCCCAGCACGACGGCGTTGCCCAGAATCGTGAATACGCCCGGCAGCGCTCCCATGAGGTGCCCGATTTCCGCGAAGCGCTGGCGGGCCAGCAGTTCCCGGGCCTGGTAGCCGCCCCAGTGGGAGAAAAACCCGATCTCCCCCGAGGTCGCTTGCAGGGTGTCGATGTTGCTCAGCCCGTACATCCCCACGCCTTGCAGCTTGCCCTGCTCGCGCTGCAGACGGCGGTTCTCGCCCACCCGGCCCCCGGTGAGCAGCTGCATGATGTACAGGTTGACCGCGCCCAGCGCCGCCACCGCCCCCGCCAGCACCGGGTCGTACAGGAATAGGAACAGCAGGAACACGGCGCTGGTCACAAGCTCGATGACCACCCCGACGAACTGCTCGGTCGCCACCGTGGCGACCTGGTCGATCAGCTGGATCCGGGAGGTCAGGTCGCCGCCGTAGCGGTTGGTGAAGAACCGCATCCGCAGCCGGAACAGCCGCCTGATGAAGCGGTCGGCGTGGTCCACCGAGAGCCGCACCGCCAGGAGTCTGAGGCAGCGCTGTCGCAGCCAGGTCAGCAGGTACACCAGGCCGCCTGCCAGGGCCACCCCGCCCGCCAGCGCAGCTCCCCACTGCGGCTCCCGTCCGCTCAGGACATGGTCGACGAAGACGCTCAGCAGGAACGGCAGGGCGGCGACCGGGAGTGACAGCAGCAGCCCGCAGCACAGCGCGAACGCCAGCGGCCCGGTCACGTCCGACAGCCAGGGCCACAGCCTGCGGACGACGCCGGGACGGGACCCGCCGGGACGGAAGTCCGGTCCGACCTCGAAGCTCAGCGCGACGCCGGTAAACCCCTGGTCGAACTCCTCCGCGCTCAGCGTCCGATGGCCGTTGGCCGGATCGTTCACCAGGTAGCTGGCGCCCCGAAATCCCTCCAGCACCAGGAAGTGATTGAACTCCCAGAAGATGATCAGCGGCATGGTCATCGCGTGAAGCTGTTCCGGCTCCCGGCGCCAGCCCTGGGGTTCCAGTCCGTAGCCGCGGGCGGCGCGCGAAATGTCGGCGGCGTCACAGCCGTCCCGGTTGACGGCGCACGCCTCGCGCAGCTCTTCCACGGTCGTCCAGCGTCCGAAGTACGCCAACACGATGCCCAGGCACACGGCCCCGCACTCGGTGTCTTCCATCTGCAGCATCAGGGGCGTCCGCGCCCGCCGGGGCCGGCGGCGCGCCCCGATCGGGGACGGAATCCGCATCAGCCGCCGACTCCCGGCGCCACGAGGGCCAGGAGCGAGCTTTGTCCCAACACCACGCGCAGCGACGCCATGGAGCCGTCCGCGACCGCATCAGCTATGCCGGCGTCGTCAAATCGCACCCGCACCAGATGGGACCCCGCCGGCGCCGACAGCCCCAGGTCCGCCAGCCACTCCGGCGGCGCGACGGCTCGCGCCGAGACGGCGGCGACCTCCGCCGGGTAGCTGCCGGCCTCCCGGCTGCCACGCGCCACGCTGACCCGCGCCGTCATCTCCGCCTCAAGCCGTGCGGCGTCGTCGGCCGGCACCAGCGCCAGGGCCTCCGGAGGGCCGGAAGCCGCGGCCCGCACCTGCGCCACCGGCTCACCGGCGCGCACCGGCATCCCCGGCGCGAGATCAAGCGTCATGATCTCGCCCCCGGTCACACTGACGACGTCCACTTCGGCAGCGGACCCTCCGATGTCCCCCGCGCTCGCCAGCGCTAGCAACAGCAGGCGCAGATCCGCCGCGGCTTCGTCGTTCCGGCCCGACTGCTCCACGAGCGACTCGAGGAGCCGGCGCGCCTCTGAATCCCGCGGCTGCTCCACGGGCGGGCGCAGCCGGGCGATGACCTGCGCCGGTTCGACGGTGTTGCCCACTTCCGCCAAGACCTCAACCACCGTGCCGGACACCGGCGCGGACACGGAATACCGTTCGCCGGGGAGAACCACCACCGCATCAAAGGAGAGGCTGCGCTCGACGCTGCCAACCGCGCTATACACCAGCAGCGCCAGGAAGATCACGCCCAGCCCGACCACCAGGATCCACTCATGCGGGGCCGTGACCTGCAGGCGGTCGTCGAGCGGCTCTTGCCTCCGGCGTCTTTCCAGGGCCTGTTCACGAAACAACCGGTTGATAAACACTGCGTCTAGACCTCTACTTCGTCAGATGGATCCCGTTACCTCACACGTTCCGGCGCTGACCGTCGGCGGTCGTCCGCTGCTCGGGGCTTTTGTCCTTCGCGCTCCATTCGGGTTTCGTTTCTCGGGTATCGCGGGCAGGTTCGCCCCAGGTCAGCCACATCCGTTGACCGTCGGGGACGAGCTGGAGGTTGTGCGGAGTGGTGATCCGTCGCTGTGCCTGGACAGGCGCCCTGAACGAGAGAGACCGCCGGCGCGGCGGCCGGGAGGAGAAGATTGGCGGAGGAACGGCCCGCGCCATACCGGACCGCCGGTGTTCAGGATGGGAGACTCGGGAGTGCAAGAGGCGTCTGCCGCCGGTCCGGGTTGCGTCGTTCGAGTGACAGGCAAACACCACCCTGCCGTTGGGCAAACTCGCTAGGCAACGTACCACGCGACTATGACATTGCGGTGATCTGCCCCCCGGTATTACGTGATATATTGTGAGCTAGCACTGGAATTGGCATAGTTGCCACGACAGACGTCGATTCCTGCGACCCCGGAGGCGCGGCCTCCACCGTCGCATCGAGGTGATGCGTTGGACCGGCGCGACGAACCAATGCCGGAGAGCGAAGCCGCCCTGCGGGAGCGGCTCGCCAGGATGAGCCAGGCGAGCCTGCGCATCAACGAGAGCCTGGACTTCGACACGGTGCTCCAGGGCGTCCTCGACTCCGCTCGATCCCTGACGTCCGCGCGCTACGGGGTGATGACGGTCCTCGATGACGAGGGAAAAATGCAGGACTTCTTGTCGTCGGGGTTCACGGCGGAGGAGGACGAGCAGTTGTGGCTCATGCCGGACGGGCCGCGGATCTTCGAGTCCCTGACCGGCGTCTCGGAGCCCATGAGGCTCCCCGACTTGGTGGAGCACGTTCGCGCCCTGGGTTTCACCGGATTCAGCATTCCCCTGCCGGTGGAGGTCTTCCGCTTCATGGCGGCGCCCATGTTCCACCGGGGCGTGCGGGTGGGCCACGTCTTCGTGGGCGACAAGAAGGGCGGCGAGGAGTTTAGCCGGGTCGACGAGGAGACGCTGGTCATGTTCGCCTCTCAGGCGGCGCTGGTCATCGCCAACGCCCGCACGCACCGGGAGGAGCGGCGGGCCAGGGCGAACCTGGAGACGCTGATCGACACCTCTCCGGTGGGGGTGGTGGTCTTCGACGCCCGGACCGGATCTCCGAGGTTCGTCAACCGGGAGGTCCGGAGGATCGCGGATAGCCTGCGAGACTCCGGCCAGTCTCCTGAGACGCTCCTGGACGTGATGACGTGCAGACGCGCCGACGGGCAAGAGGTCTCCCTGCGGGAGTTCCCCATGGCCGAGCTTCTGAGCGTGGGGGAGACGCTGCGAGCCGAGGAGATCGTCCTGGAGGTCCCCGACGGGCGGAGCGTCACGGTGCTGCTCAACGCCACCCCCATCCGCTCCGATGAGGGCACGGTGGAGTCGGTGGTCGTCACCATGCAGGACATGGCCGACGTTGAGGAACTGGAGCGGCTTCGGGCGGAGTTCCTGGCGATGGTGAGCCACGAGCTTCGGGCGCCCCTGACATCCATCAAGGGCTCCGCCGCCACGGTGCTGGAGTCGCCCACGGACCCAGACCCCGCCGTGGTGCGCCAGTTCTTCCGCATCATTGGGGACCAGGCGGACCACATGCAAGGCCTGGTCTCCGACCTCCTCGACGTGGCCCGCATCGAGACGGGCACGCTGGCGATCAGTCCCGAACCGGCGGAGGTGACCGTGCTGGTGGAGCGGGCCAGGAGCGCCTTCACCAGCGCCGGGGGAAGGAAAAACCTGGCCATCGACGTCGAGTTCGATCTGCCCCTGGTGCTCGCGGATCGGCGGCGCATCGTCCAGGTGCTGAGCAACCTGCTCGCCAACGCCGCGCGGCACTCCTCGGAGTCGTCGGTCATCGGAGTGCGTGCGGTGCAGGAGGAGCTTCACGTTGCGATCTCGGTGTCCGACCAGGGACGGGGCATCCCGGCGGAGTCGATGCCCCACCTATTCCGCAAGTTCCCACGGGTGGAGTCCGAGGAGCAGGGAGGCGACACGGGCCTGGGCCTGGCCATCTGCAAAGGGATCGTGGAGGCTCATGGGGGCCGCATCTGGGCCGAGAGCGACGGGCCGGGCCGCGGCGCCCGCTTCACCTTCACGCTGCCCACGATGAAAGAAGCCGGCAGCGGAACAGCGGGTCCCAGCCCGCCATCCTCGTCGCGCGCCTCGCGACGCGGGCGGGGAGAGGCGGGGAGACGGGTGCGGGTGCTGGCGGTGGACGACGATCCCAGGGACCTTCGCTACGTCCAGGACGCCCTGACCCAGTCGGGGTACGCTCCCACGGTGACCGGGGACCCGGACGAGGCGCTCCGTCTCCTGGCAGAGGAGCGGCCCCAGTTGGTGCTGCTGGACCTCATGCTTCCCGGACCCGACGGCATCGAGCTGATGCAGGAGATGCTGAAAACGGCGGACGTGCCGATCATCTTCCTTTCCGCCTACGGCCGGGACGAGCTCATAGCCACGGCCTTCGGCATGGGCGCCGTCGATTACGTCGTCAAGCCCTTCTCGCCGACGGAGCTGACGGCGCGGATCGCCGCGGCCCTGCGCCGGCGGGAGGTCCCCGAGACTCTGGAGCCCTACGTGCTGGGCGACCTGACCATTGACTACGCCGAGCGCAGGTTGACCCTTGCCGGTCGCCAGGTGCGTCTGCTCCCAATGGAGTACCGGATGCTTGCCGAGCTCTCAACCAACGCTGGACGGGTGCTGACCTACCAGCACCTCCTGGACCGGGTGTGGGGAGAGAGGGGCGGCGACGACCTGCGGCCCATGCGCACCATCGTGCGAAAGCTGCGGCAAAAGCTGGGCGACGACGCAGGCAACCCCACCTACATCTTCACCGAGCCCCGCGTCGGCTACCGGATGGCGAAGGGGGAAGAATAGGGATTGGCGTCTCCGTGAGATCGTGGCTGGCCGGCGCCGTCGGTCCGAACAGATTCGACCGCACCACAAATCGCTGCGTGGCGCTGGGAATCCTCTGGTGTATGCCACCGCACGGGGAGCGGAATCCTTGGTCGGGACGTGGTCCCCGGATCAATTCCGGGTGGGATTCCGCAGAGTTCATCCGCGAACGGTCGACGGCTGGCGGCGTCGGTTTGGGAATTCATACTGGCACGGCCTACCCTGCGGTGCGGAATTCGCCGGAGAAGTCTCTCAGTGGCTGGAGTCACACCAAGCTCGGCGCGAGCCGGTGGATTGACATAATCGGAACTGATGGCTGATATCAACGCTTTCGACGAGCTGCGCGCGGCCTTGCCGGCGGTGCGCCACTACCGCTGCCTGAACTCCGGCGGCGTGGCGCCGACGCCTCAGGCCACGCTCGATTTGCAGCAGGCCTTCTACGACCGCGAAGCAGTGATGACGACGACGAATCCCGATCTGTATGCGATCTACACCGCCGAGCTGGCCGCCCTCCGCGCTGAGATCGCGGCGCTGATCGGTGCGGAGCCGGACGAAATCGCGCTGATTCGCGCGGTCTCCGAGGCCATCTCGTGGGTCGCTTCCGCTCTCCAGCTGCAGCACGGCGATCGCGTAGTCCTCACGTCCGAGGAGCATCCCAGCGGCTATCTGCCGTGGCTGACGCTCAGGGACCGCCTGGGTCTGGAGCTGGTCGCCATTGACGTCGACGGCGACGACGACACCTTCATCCGAGACCTTGAGGCGGCGCTGACCGCCAACACGCGCGCGATCTGCCTGAGCCACGTCACGACCGAGCGCGGCATCGTATTGCCGCTTGACCGGGTCTCGGCGCTGGCCCGCGAACGCGGGATCGTGACGGTGGTGGACGCGGCGCAGTCGTTTGGCGCCCGCGCAACGGACGTGCATCAGCTCGATTGCGACGTCATGGCCTTCCCCTCCTTCAAGTGGAGCATGGGGCCCTACGGCGTGGGCGCCATGTACGTCCGGCGTGAAACGCAGGAACGCCTGTATCCGTCAGGAAGCGGCGGCGGCGCGGTGGCGGAGGCCCAGTTCCCACCAGGCGACTTTCGCTTCCACCCAAACGCCGAGCGCTACGAGTTTGGCGCTCGGCCCTACGCGCTTTACGCCGCCTGGCGCTCGTCGATCCAACTGGTCAACGACCTGGGTCTGGACGCCATCCAGCAGCGCAGCGCGGAGCTCGCCGCCGACGCCCGCCGCATCTTCAGCGACATACCCGGCGCGCGAATTAAGACGCCCGAGCAGGGCGACGCCCGTTCGGGGATCTTCACGGTGGGACTCGAGGGAATTTCCGGAACGCCGCTGGCCGAGCACTGTCTCAAGACCCACCGCATTCTTTGTCGGGCTGCCTACGGGTTCACCGCCGTGCGCTTTTCCTTCCACGCCTTCAACGACGCCTCGGACATCGAGGCCGCCGCGAACGCGCTGGAAGACTTTGCCGGCTAGGCCGGGTGAAGCCCGGGTCTCGGCCGTAGCGGCTAGCGGCCGGGGTAGCGAATAGCCGCGCTCTCGCGCGGTTGTCCTGTTCGGTGGAGTGGACGCGACGACGCCACCACGTGCGGCGGGTAGGTCCAAACGCTGCTGATACGATTCGCCCGAGTTCAGGAAGCGTTGCATAGCACTATGGCTGCTGCGTCACCTCCGACGCATCGAGCGGGATGAACAGCATGCGGTACGAGCCGGCTGAAAAGCCTCCCTTGCGGCAGGCGATGGGTGCGGCTCTTCTCATATTCGTACCGAATACGATCAGCGTCATCCTGCTCACCACGTTCGTTGTTCGAGCTTCCGGCGAATCGGACAACTACCTGGCCTGGGTCACGTTCACGGGTCTGGCGATCTCCGGCATCAGCATGATCCTGCACGCCTTCCCGTTTCGCCATCTGGGTTCGGGTGGACTGGTAGTCACGAACTTGAACGTCCCGCTGCTGGCGATGTCTGTTCTGGCGCTCGCCCAAGGCGGTCCGGGCCTGCTGGCAACCCTGGTCATTGCGTCGACGCTGCTGCAATTTGTCCTCGTCTCACGCCTCTCGTCACTGAGGCGAGTATTCACTCCCACGGTTAGCGGAATAATCATCATGCTCGTGGCCGTTTCCGCTGTTCCATTCATCGTGGACCGGACGATCGCTCAATCCCAAGATCAGTCGGCGGTCGTGGTCATTCCGGGAATCGTCGCGCTCGGCGCCGGACTGTGGGGCGCTGTGCAAGCCTCGGCCGCGCGGCGCGTGTGGACGCTGCCAATCGCCGTCGCCGCGGGATTGGCCGTGGCCATTCCCATGGGACTCTACGACGGAGGAAGGCTGGATGAGGCGTCCTGGCTGAGCTTTGGGGACCTTGAATGGCCCCAGTGGCAGTTCGACTTCGGCGTGCAGTTCTGGTCGATGTTGCCGGCGTTTCTGATCGTGAAGCTCACGGCGTTCCTGAAGGTCGTCGGCGATCTCTCGGTCATCAAGCGCGCCTCATATCGTGAGCCGCGCGCGCTGGACTTCAGGACGATTCAGAGCGGCTTGAACGTATATGGCGGCACGACGCTGCTCACGGGACTTCTGGCCACGTTGCCCGTTTCGGCGCCCTGGTCGTCCACCGCCGTCTACATCGGATTCACCGGCATATCCGCCAGGAGCGTCGGAATCTATCTCGGTTTGCTTACGCTCTTGATCGCACCGTTCGGAAAGGTGATCGCCGCGCTCGCCGCAACGCCCAACTCAGTCGTGAGCGCCGTCTACATCATGGTATTCGGGTTGCTCTTCATTGAGGGTGCGAAGTGGGTGTTCTCGGGGCCCTTGAACAACAGAAAGTCGGTAATAACCGGCGTGTCGCTGGTGCTCGGCCTCTCGGCGGGCAGCATCGGCCAGTTGAGTGAGGGCATTTGGAGCGAGCTGGTCGGAAACACGGTGATCCTTGGCGCGGTCACCGCAATCGTGATGACCGCGGTAACGGAGTTTCGTGGGCTCTGGCCGCGCAAGCTGCACGTCGACCTGTCCCATGCGGCCCTGACGGACATCGGCGCGTTTCTCGAACGCTTTGCCACAAGGAACAAGTGGAGCGAGTCGGCGCAAACGAGGCTCAACCTGGCGGTCGAGGAAGCCGTGCTCACGCTATTGGAGCAGGGCGGCGACGGCGAGGCCGACCAGGGGCGCCGGCTGGTGGCTTCGGTGCATGCTGACGGCGATGCCGCCGAGGTCGAGTTGGTGGTCTATTCGCGCGAAGACATCAGAGGGAATATCGAAGATCAGCTTGCCCTCGTAAGTGACCACGCGACGGTCGATGACGCGCAGCAGCTATCGACAAGGCTGCTGCGGCACTTTGCATCCTCGGTCCACCACCGCAAATACCACGGCGTTGACGTCATCACCTGCCGCGTGGAGCAGTAGGCCAGCCGCATACCCGCCGCAACCGCCCCAGCCATAAGACTCCCGGATTGCGACCATCCTTGCCGGGTCGTGGAACTCCGCACTTCCCTCCCGACGGAAGCAAGTTAGCGGGAAGAAGCGCTAGGAAGCGCCGTGCCGGCGGTCGACACCGCCGACACGGCGCTCAGTCAGACGCCCGACGGCGCCGAGCGTCCGCCTAGCCGCTACTCATCGTCGAAGTACGCCGACCCGAAGACCAGCCCGTCGTGCCGTATCACCCACGCGTGCGCGGCGCTGCCCGTGCCCTGGGCCGAGGGACGCAGGATGTGGAACCAGCTTCCCTCCTCGGTCACGTTGGCCATCTGTTCGCCGTAGTTGAAGACCACGCCGTCGAGTCCGCGCGCCCTCACCAGCTTCACGTCCGTGCCGATCCGCTGCGGCAGCAACGGATGCACCAGGTAGAGGTCGTTCGCGTCGATGAGGAAGAGGAACGACGCCCCGTCAAAGCTCTCTCGGCTGTTGTAGTGGGCAACCGTCGCCTCCAAGCCGTCGCTCTCGTAGCGATCGATCGCCGCCTGCACGTAGGCCATCGTGTGCGCCTCGGGATCCTCGGCCGTCGGGTAATAGCCCGACGCGAAGATCCGTCCGTCATGGCGGATGGCAAAGGAGACCTTGGGTGCTTCCGTCAGCGTCACCGGGTGGGGCCATAGGTACTCGACCCAGATGCCCTCCTCGGTCGCCTCCGCGATCGCCTTGCCAAGCTCATAGCCGTCGGACCCGACGACGTCCTTGATATCCGTGCCGATCAGGCGCGGGAAGAGCGGATGGATGAAGTAGATGTCGTTCGCATCCATCGCGAACAGATAGAACTGCCCTTCGAAGGCCGCCGTGCTGTTGTAGTAGTTCGTCATGGACTCCAGGCCGTCGCGCTCGTAGCGCTCGATCGCCGCCTGCACGTACGCCACGGTGTACTCACGCGGGTCGGCGTTGAGCCAGGCCGGCGGTTCGGCCATGGGGTCCGGCGTGTAGTACCCGGAGGCGAAGATCAGCCCCTCGTGCCGCACGACCCAGGTGGTCTTGGGCTCTTCACGACCCGTCACCGGGTTGGGCCACAAGTATTCGACCCAATGGCCCTCCGCGGTGGCCTTGGCGATTTCGATGCCGAGTTCGTAGCCGTTCGATCCGACCACGTCCTTCACGTCCGACCCGATCAGATGGGGGAAGATCGGGTGGGCGAGATAGATGTCGTCGGCGTCCATCAGGAACAGGTACAGCTCGCCGTCCACGCTTTCGCGGCTGTTGTAGAAGTCGATCGTCGCGTCCAGGCCCTCCGTGCGGTAGTGCCCAATCGCGTTGCTCACGTACTCCCGAATAATCTCCGCGAGGCCCGCTCGGACCGAAAAGTGTCCCGAACCAAAGACGATGCCCTCGTGAGTCACGAAGTAGCTTCGCTTGGGTTCTCGTTGGCCGGTCACAGGATTCGTCTGGAGGTGATTGATCCACCCACCGCTTTCGGGCCCCTCGCGGACAAGCCGCGCCAGAGAGTGATTGGGCGGCAACGTCACCCCCACCAGGTTGCGGAAGATCGGTGCGGCCAAGAGGGTCAAGGTCTCCCGGTCGATCATGAGCAGTGAGCGGTCGCCCTCGATGCTCGCCTCGCTGTTGTAGAAGGCGACGGTGGCGTCCAGACCGTCCGCGTCGTACTTGGCGATGGCCGCCGAAACATACGCAAACGTCTCGGCGTCCGCCTCAGCGTCGGCGCCCACGGCAATTGCCGCCGGCTCCCAGGCAAATCGCTCGATGCTCAGCCGCTGCTGCAAGCCCCGCGGGCCGCTCACCCAGGTTTGGTAGCCATTGGTGAAGCCGGTCCAATTGTTCGCCTTGTGCCAGAGAAGCGTCCCGCCCGTGGTCTGCTGGCGCGTGATCCGGTCACGCGCGTCGTGGTGCTCGTTTTCCACGCAGTCGCCAACCGCGTCTGGAATCTGGGCCTGTAGCGCCTCGAAGCCAAGCACGAACCGGCAGTCCGAGTAGTCCGCGGAAGCCCGTCCGGCGCCAACCGCCGTAATGGCCAGGGCGAGGAGTGCCGCGACTGTTGCCATGGCAACGAAGCCGAGCGCCGCCCGGGCGCCTGGTGGCGTGAAGACTCCGGCGACTGACCCCTTTGTCGGCACCATTCTCAAACCCCTTTTCGGCAGCTTTCGCCTCGCTGCTCGCGCCCGCAGCAAATACGGGCGTCAGGGTACACCAGCCGGACGCCGATAGGTGCAAATGGCCGGCGTGGTTCCCCGCGCTGCGTCACGAGTCGAACGCTGCGGTCCGAAGGCTGTCACGACGAGTGAGCCATGGGATGCGAGCGCCGTGGTGTTCACCGGTCTCGACGCCGGCAACTGGCAAAATTCGCGGGTCACTGTGAGCGGCACGGTGACGACGAGGCGGCAGGTGCTGCAAGACGCCATCCATCCATCGGCTTCTTGTGGGACGTTTGGCCCGTGCTATAGTCCAGCTTGCACACCTAGAATCTAATTCATATGTTGTTGGAGGCAAGAGATGAAATACTCTCCAGACTTTCGGGTAAACAGGGAATCACATGCAGACGAAGGTTCCCGAATCAACGCACGGAACGTCAAAAGCGCGTTGAAGACAGTCGTTCGGTTTATCGTCCTCTTGCCACTACGCGTCTTGTATTTCTTCGTGGAATCTGCGCTCGGATATGGCTCGGGCCCGATGAGAGAACGGGCAAGACGACAAGCGCATCGAAGTCGCATGCAGACAAATCGGACTCACGCCCAGCATCGCCGACGCCCCCCACACATGAGCTAGGAAACCTCTGATTAAGCCTCATTCCGGTCCCTTCCCCCTTGGGGGGAAGGTGAGGATGGGGGGATTGAAGCGCGGCCTACAGAATTATTCAGAGCTTCCCTAGGAGTCCGCGCCGCAGGACGGGTTAGGCTCGGTCGGCGGACTTGGCGGTGGGCCATTTCGACACATGTCCGTCATCGGTCAGCCGAGCATGGCCGTATCTTGGGCACCGAGCGGCCCCATGGC
>JAJDTQ010000261.1 GCA_022827045.1 Candidatus Binatia bacterium | reverse complement strand
CAGGAACGTCATCTGCCCGAAGCTGAGCTTGCCGAGGATGTCCTGAGTCATGTCGATGTTACGGACCAGCACCCGGTGCAGCTCGGCCTTGCCCAATCCGGTTACGATCTTGGTCTTGTCGTCGCTCATCAAGGTCTCCTTGCGGCCTGGCGTCAGGCCCTTGTCGGATTACGCTTCATAGCCGGTGGAAGTACATTTCGTATTTGATCGGATCAACCGCTGTCGGTTCCATCGGCCTCTCCTGGGGTAGGATTCTCGAATCCCGTTATCCTTAGATTTCCATCACAAGGTGTAGTCCCTTGCTTCGGCCATGCCTCTACTTTCTCCTGATTGCGAAGAGCCTGCGTTGGTCGAGGCCGCCATGCTTCCTTCATCGCGCCCCGTTCAGTTCATCACCAGGCCGCCGTTGACGTTGAGGGTGTAGCCGGTGATGTAGGTGTTCTCGGGGCTCACGAGGAAGTAGAAGCCCTCGGCGATGTCCTCGGGCTGCCCGGTGCGGCCCATGGGGATGAGCGGCTTCCAGGCCTCGCGGGACCCGGGGGCCGCATGAGCCAACACGCGAGGCGTGTCCGTGGGGCCGGGAGCGACGACGTTGACCAGGATGCCGTGGGGCGCAAGCTCCTGGGCCAGGGACTTGGTGAAGCCCAGGACGCCGGCCTTGGCGGCCGAGTAGGGCGTGCGCAGGGCGCAACCGGTGAGGCCGTAGTTGGATGCAGTGTTGACGATGCGTCCGCGCCGTTGCTGCATCATGACGGGCGCCACCTCGCGGCAGAAGAGGAAGGTCCCCTTGAGGTTAACGTCCAACACCTCGCGCCACTCCGCCCAGGAGAGGTCCTCCACGGCCTTGGTGTGGATGGTGCCGCCGGCCAGGTTGGCGAGGATGTCGACGGTGCCGAAATCCTTGCGGACTTGCGCCACCACGTCCTTGATCTCTTCAGACCGGGTAACGTCGACGCCGTAGGCGCGCGCCTGCGCCCCGGCCGCGGCCAACTCCTCCACGACCCCTGCCGCCCCCTCACGATCCGCGTCGGCGACAGCGACGGCGATGCCCGCCCGTGCGAAACGCAACGCGACGCAACGGCCGATGCCGTTGCCGCCGCCGGAAATGATAGCCACGTCGCTCAATTTGGGCTCCTTCTAGAGAAAATCCTCCAGCCGCACCTTGCCCGCGCCCATGGGCTGCAGGCGGTCGAACTCGAACCGCCGCGCCGGGTCGCACTCCGGCGGCTTGGTGGCGTCGATCATCACCTTGCCGCCCAGGCGGTGCCAGCCCGGCGCGCCGGGCTCTCCCATCTCCGCGCACGAAGGATCCATGGCGTGGATCTTGGCGCCGGGTATGGTGATGATGTCCTCGGCCGGGTTGACGCGGGTGGAGATGGCCCAGAGCACGTCGGCGTAGTTGAATATGTCCACGTCCTCGTCCACGGCGATGGCCACCTTGGGGTGTTGGTACTCGCTGGACAGCGCGGCCATGAGCACGTTCCTGGCCTCGCCGTAGTAGCGCGCGTTCATCTGCACCACGAGGCCGAAGATGCCCGGCAGCACCAGCACGTTCTTCACCTGGGCGCCGCCGCCCACGCTTCGCACCCGCCGGAGGATCTGCGCCGACATGGGCACCTTGTGGTAGACGCACCCCTCCACTTCGGCGCCGTTCTGGATGTTCTTGAAGATGGCGTCGCCGCGCATGGTGACGGCGTTGACCTGGAAAACCGGGTTCTGCCCCGCCCCCGCCAGGTAGTAGTCCTGGAACTCGCTGAAGGGGCCTTCCTCCTCGCGCACGTGGGGAAGGATCTCCCCTTCCAGCACCACCTCGGCCTGCGCCGGCACCTCCATGTCGTTGGTCTCGCACTTGACCATCTCCACCTCCTCCTGCAGGAGCCCCGAAGCGATGGTCAGCTCGTCCCGGCCGTAGTCCGTGGTGGTGGCGGCGGCGAAGTAGAACATGGGGTGGTGGCCGATCATGAAAGCCACCGGCATGCCCTCGCCCTTGGACTCGTGCTTCTGGTAGTTGGCCCAGCCGTGGCGCGGATAGAGCAGGATACCGGTCTTGCGCGGTCCCTTCATCTGCAGGCGGTGGAAGCTCAGGTTGCGGTTGCCCGTGTCCGGGTCCTTGGAGATCATCAGGCCGGCGGAGATGAACGGGCCGCCGTCGCGGATGCCGCACTGGTGGATCGGCAGCTTCGTGATGTCCACCTCGTCGTCCTTGAGCACGCGCTCCTTGACCGGACCCGAGGACACGATGCGGGTGGTACCGGCCGTCTGCGTGCGCCGCACGAATTCCGGCACCATCTCGTTGCGGTCGACGCCGAAGGCCAGCGGCGCCAGTCGCACGTCGCCGGGCGCCTGCCCGAGGCAACGCCAACCGGGGAAGCCGTCGAGGTTTTCGAACAGCAGCGCCCGCTCACGGGACTGCCACAGAAGCGCCCCCATCTGCGTCCGCGGGTCCACCGGCTTGGAGATGGTGTCGAGCACGCCGGCGCCGCGCAACTGGTCGATCCAGGTGCGTATGTCCTTTTTCATATGCTGTTTCGCCGTTCGGAGGTCATTGCCGCCCGGCGCGTGGAGAACGCCGGACGGCAACGGGTTGGACTGCTACTCAACGGGTTGGATTGCTACTTCTTGCGCGCCAGCAGCGCGGGGATGTACTCGTTCTTGAGCCAGTCCCACCCCGGTGAGGGCTGGAGCAGGGTCTTGGTGATCTTGTCCGCGTCGGGACCCTTGATGTAGTCGAGCTTCAGCCCGAAGATCTTCTCCCACTCCTTCACGTACACCGGATCGGAGTACATCTTGTCGAACGCGGCCCGGATGGCTGCCACGCGGTCCGGCGGCGTGCCGGGAGGCACCACCAGCGTACGGTTCAGGGTCCGCAGGGTGGGACCGGTCAGCTTGTACGCTTCCCAGGCCGGACCCGAGGGGGCCTTGCCCTTCACCTGCCTGTAGACCTCCTCGAAGGTCGGGATGTCGGTGCCGGGAGAGCGGATGACCTTCCCGTCGGGGGTCAGCACGCCGCCCTGCCAGATGGCGACGGCGACCCCCTCCTGGATGGAGGAATAGTACCGGCCGCCGCTACCGAGCACGTGATGCAGCCCGGTGCCGCCGACGTAGGAGACCTCTCCCGACAGGAACGCCAGAGCCATCTGGGCGGTGCCGGGGTAGCCTACCGCGAAGGTGTAACCCTTGATGCCCAGCAGGTCGAGCCCGATGGCGTCGTTCAGAAAGGACGATCCGGTGATGGAGCGCCCGGAGACCGCGATCTTCGTGGGGTCGATCTTGGTCAGCTCGACCCCGGTCTTGACCTTGAGGAAGTCCCGCACGATGGCGGCGGAGGCGCCGCTCGTGGAGTAGATCGACGGCATCTTCGTCAGGTCGAAGTTGGGCTTGGGCTCCTTCAGGACCGAACTGCTCAGATGGGTCGTGCCCATGATGGACCACGTGAGGCCGTCCTTCTTGGCCTTGTGGTGGATGTAGGCGCCGTGAATCAAGCCGGACGCGCCGGGCATGTTGATCTTCACCACCTTCTTGGGCATGCCCGGAAGGTACTTGCCGATGCGGCGGGCGATGAGCCGGCCTTCGGTATCGTGGCCGCCGCCGGGGGAATAGCCGGACAGGATCTGGATTCTCTTGCCTTCGGTGAAGGCTTGCGCCGAACCCAAGGCGAGAACCCCCAGCACCGCACCGCACACGAACAACAACGACACTCTGCGTAGGATCATGAGATTCCTCCCTTTCGAGAATGGATGGGATACCCTCTCCGTTCACCCGCTCGTTACTTGGTGCCGACGAACTTGCGGAGATGGGTCTGCCACTCGGCGGGCGCCATGGTCTCGTCGCGGATCTTGGTCGCAGCCTCCGGCGTCACGAGCACGGGGGCGAGCTTCTGGCCGAAGACCCTCTCCCAGTCCTTGACGAAGCCCGGGTCCTTGGCCATCTTCCCGACCGCCTCGCGCAACTCCCCGACCTTGGCCCCGGCAATGCCCGGCGGCAGGACGAGGGTACGGGTCAGATTCGAGATGCCGAGCCCGATGGCGCGCCACGCCTCCCAATCGGGCCCCGAAGGCTCTTTCTTGTGGACCCTCTTGTACACCTCGTACAAAGTGGGGACATCCCCCTTGACCGTGGCGGACCGCGCGATGGTCCCGTCGCTCTTGAGGATGCCACTCTGGTACATGGGGAATACCAGGCCCCGCTTGTGCAGGTCCACGAAGGCGCCGCCACCCACCAGATGGGCGTCGCTGGCCACGAAGTAGCTCACCTCGCTCCGTTCCATGGCGGCCCTGATGGGCGACGTTCCCCCATAGGCGCAAACCGCCGTGTACTTCTCGATGCCCAGGAGCCGCAGGGCCAACTGCCCGCGCAGGCACGAGGACCCCTGCTTGGAGCGGCCGGCCACGATGATCTTCGAGCGGTCGACCTTGGTCAGCAGATCGTTGGCGTTCTTCGCTCCGAGAAAATCCCGGGTCAAATGAACCTGAATGCCGGCAACGGACCAGATGATCGGCATCTTCAGGAGGTCGTACTTGACCATCTCCGGCGGCGCCAGCACTGCCTGCATTCCATGGCTGCTGCCGAAGAGCCCGATGGTGTTCCCGTCCGGCTTGGCCCGATTGTAGACGTAGGACGACATGATCATGCCGCCGGCTCCGGGCATATTCTGGACCAGGACCTTCGGGTTTCCGGGCAGGTACTTGCCGAGGTACCGCCCCATGACGCGCGCCTCGATATCATGGCCCCCGCCGGGCGGATAGCCGATCAGAATGGTCACGTTCTTGGCCGCCGCCGTTGTCGTCAAAACAGCGAAGAGCAGAAGAAAAAACAGGGTGCACCAACTCGCCATTTTCGATGTCTTCATGATCCGTTTTACCCCCTCAACAGCAGCACAGAAAAAGCCGCTGGAACCATCATTCCGAGCACATGAGGCCTTGAAACGCAAACGGGCCGAGGACTCCGTACACCGAGATCCTCAGCCCGTCTGTTCTTGACGGCCGTTCCTTGCAGAACCGACCTGCATCAAGAGCGTCGCTGGGGCGAACCCAGCGGCGCTCCTTCCGCACGAAACCTATTTCTTCGCAGCGGGTATGGTCAGCTTCGCCTTTGCAAGCGTGTTGCCATCCCCGTCCACCAGCATGACCTCGTGGTCGCCGGGCTTCAGCAGGCGCTTGATGGTCCGTCCCCGGATACCCCAGGTCGTGGAGACCATGCCCTTGTCGTCCGCCTTCTCGACGGCAGGCTTCGCCAGGAAGCTAACGTCCGACAGCACGCCGCCCATCATGGTCCGGATGCCCACCTCTTGGCCGGCCTTCAGGCCCGACGCGGAGATCTTGACCTGCAGTCTGCCCTTCTTCACGTCGCCGACATCCACCATGAGCTTCGCGCCCGCCATGGCGATGGACGACATCAGGAACAACGCTCCCAGGGCCGCTGCCAAACCGACTAGACTCTTCCTTGCCATACGTACCTCCCTTTGGTTGTTTGTTCCGCCGATCCAGACGGCTCCCTTTATACGTAAGCCTTGCGGCAAATGTCAAGGGGCCTGTCGACCGAAATTTTACCCCGCCATCAAATGGGAACGAGGCTCGACAAGTACCTTTCCACCAGCCCCAGAATGAACTCCTGCGGCCCGTTAATCAAGCCCGCCGGCCACGGGATGTGCAGCACCATCTCGAAGACGCCGATCATGAACACCATCATCACCACCATGTAGCTCACCGCGACCTTCCACGTCTCGCCCGCCTGAAGGCCCAGGTAGAGGAGCAGGAAGAGCGGCACGCTCAGGATGAACCCGATGACCCAGATGGACAGGTACAGGCCGAAGATCCACGCGAAGATATTGATCGCGCGCTGGATCACCACCGCCACCGGAACGCTGCGGTCCACCGGCAGGTCCATCATTCCTGCGACGTCCTCGTCGGCGTCCTGGCCGCGGAACAGGTCCAGCCCCAGTTGCAGGAAGCACAGCACCATGGTGGGAATCCCGATGGTCCAGGGGAACAGCCGCGCCTGGTACTGCCACTGCTTTGCCGTGGCCACCAGCCCTATCATCAGCAACAGGACGAAAACGGTAAACAGCGCACCAGGGTTGGCCTTAAGCTTCATCGGCTCCCTCGCTTTGTTCGCGCTCGATCCGGGTTTCGCGCATCTGCTGCAATTCCTGCTGTTTGCGGGCGTTGCGAATGCCGTAGTACAGGCTGGCGACGATGAGCACCATCACGATCATGACGATGGGACGCAGCATCCACGTGGCGCCGTAGCGGCTGATGGAGATGAAGAGATAGTTCTCGATGATGCCGCTCAGGACCAGCCCCAGGATCAGCGGCGGCCGCGGCCAACTGAACCGCTTCATGAACCAGCCCAGCACCGAGAAGAACAGCAGCGACCACAGGTCCCCGTAGTGCCGGGTGGCCTGGAACGAGGCCAGGAACACGATGACCACCACCAGCGGCGTCAGCAGGTTGATGCGCACCATGGCGATCTTGGCCAGGGTGTTGGTCAGCAGCATGCAGGCCACGGTGCCGAAGATGTTGGCGATGGCCAGGCTCCAGATCATCGTGTAGGTGACCGCCAGGTCCTTGGTGAGCATGGCCGAGCCCGGGGTCAGCCCCTGGATGGTCATGGCCCCCAGCAGCAACGCCATGGAGGCGCTGCCGGGCACGCCGAAGGCGATGGTGGGGATCAGCGCGCCGCCCTCCTTGGCATTGTTGGCCGCTTCAGGGGCCAGCACCCCGCGCACGTCGCCGGTGCCGAAGGTCTCGTTGGCCCCCTTCTCGGTCTGGATGGCGTGGCCGTAGGCGAACCAGTCCACCACCGAGGCGCCCAGCCCGGGGATGGCGCCGACGAAGACGCCCACGACGCCGCAACGGAGCACCAGGAACCAGTTGCGGAACGTGTCGCGGATGCCGATCATGACACCCTGCAGGCGCTCCTTGGGGACGTCCGCGATGCGCGTGCCGCGGATGGTCAGGTCGACGATCTCGGGAATGGCGAAGATGCCCAGCGCCACCGGGACCAGCGGCACGCCGTCCCAGAGGTACAGTTGCCCGAAGACCCAGCGGAGCACACCCGTCTGGGGATCCATCCCGACCATGCCCACGCACAGCCCGATGGCGCCGGCGATGAGCCCCTTCACCGGCGCGTTGCCGCTCAGCACCGCCACCATGGAGATGCCCAGCAGCCCCAGCATGAAGAACTCCGGCGAGCCGAACGCCAACACGATGGGACGGAGCACCGGGATGGAAAGCGCCAGGATCAGCGAGCCGAACACGCCGCCCAGCAGCGAGGCCATGTAGGCGCCGCCGAAGGCCCGCCCGGCCTCTCCCTTCTTGGCCATGGGGTGGCCGTCGAGGATGGTGGCCTGGGATGCCGAGGTGCCGGGGACGCCGAAGAGAACCGAGGGGATGGTGTCGGAGGTGCTCGTCACCGAGATCAGGCCGATCATGATGGCGAACGCCTCGAAGGAGTCCATGTCGAAGGTGAAGGGGAGCAGGATGGCGAGTCCGACGAGGCCTCCCAGCCCGGGAATCGCGCCCAGGGCCAGACCCATGAGCACGCCGATGAACAGGTACATCAGCCGGGTCGGAACCAGGAGGTTCTCGATCGCCATGGTGGCGGCTTCCAGCATACGGACTCCCTTCTGCCCCTTCGAAAATCCACAGGGATATATCGAGGTCTGGGAAGGCTGTCAAGGCAACGCGGTTCCGGCGGACGCGCTCACGGAACCAGCTCCCGTTGCGGGTTTCGAGGAAAAGAACTAGTACGGCGGATATCGTGTGTCGTGAGCTCGGGTAAACTGCCCGCGCGGATGGGTTCGCAACGGCGAACCTCTCACCTCCCGGAAAGGACCGTCACCATGGGAAACCTGGGAATCTGCTTCGTCAATCCGGCCCCTCACATCGAGCCGGGCTACGTCACGGACATGGCGCGAAAGTGCGACCAGGCCGGCCTGCACTCGTTCTGGACCATCGACCGCATCGCCTACGATAACCTGGAAGCGCTGACCGTGCTGGCGGCCGCAGCCGCAGCCACCGAGCGCATCCGGCTGGGGACTTCGGTGCTGTTGTCGGCTCTGCGCCACCCCGCGCTGCTAGCCAAGACCGTGGCCACCCTTGACTTCCTGTCCAACGGCAGGATGACCCTGGGCATCGGCTTCGGCAGCCGGGAGAGCGACTTCACCTCGGTGGAGGTTCCTTGGGAGCACCGGGGGAGCCGGGCGGCGGAGTCGCTGGAGCTCATGAAACGGCTCTGGACCGAGGAGGAGGTGGAGCACCACGGCCGGTTCTTCGACCTCCACAGCACCCGCTTCGGCCCCGCGACCGTGCAGTCGCCCCACCCTCCCATCTGGATGGGCGGCGGCGCCGAATCCGTCCTGAAGCGCGTCGGGCGGTTCGCCGACGGCTACATCTGCGGCAGCAACGCGGTGCACGACTTCGATGCGGTGTGGGACAAGATCAGCGCCCATGCCCGCGCCGCCGGGAGGAATCCGGACGACATCGAGAAGGCCGGGCTCACGTTCATCGCCATCGACGACGACAAGAGCAAGGCGGTGGAGGCGTGCGAGAACTACCTCATCCGCTACTACGGCA
>JAJDTQ010000214.1 GCA_022827045.1 Candidatus Binatia bacterium | reverse complement strand
TGTCCGGTTCCCCCCCCCCCCCCCCGGTATCCGGGTTTCCGCGGCATTCACGACACGGGATGTCGGAGCCTGTTTCGCACTGTCCGGCATCAGTTGCCGGTCACCGAGTCCACGTCGCCGAACAGCGCTTCCAGCCGCTTCAGGGCTTCACTCGGCAGCGGCGGCCTGAGTGCCGCGGCGATGTTGGCCACCAGGTGCTCCTCGTCGCCGGTTCCCGTCAGCACCACGTCGGCGCCCGGCTCGTGCACGCAGAAACGGTAGGCTGCCTCGGCAAGGGTCCCGGCGCAGCCCTTCTCGGTGAGGAAGTCGAGGTTCGTGTCCGGCTCCACGAGGCCGCGCTGCTCCATCTCCCGCAGCAGCTTCGCGAGGCTTGCCGGTTGGCTCAAGGCGCGCCGGACCGCGAACATGACCAGGGTGCCGACGCCTTTTTTCACGGCGAGCGGGAACACGCTCCGCCGCGCCGACGGGTTCAGCAGGTTGAAGCCCACCATGACCACGTCCCACCAGGGGTCGTGCAAACCTCTTTGCAACATCTCGTGGCGCGGGTTGGCCGGGAACTCCTCGGTGATGCCCACCGCGCGTATCTTGCCCGCCTCGCGCAACTCCGTGAGGACAGGCGCCATCACGCTCGCGGCGAAGTCGTAGCGCGCGTCGCCCACGCCGTGGAGATGAAAGACGTCCACGTAGTCCGTGCCCAGTCGCTTCAGGCTCGTCTCCACCCCCGCCCGCATGGTCCCCGCGGGGTCCGGGTCGCCGGGCTCCGGCATGATCTTCTTGGTGGAAATCACCACGCGGTCCCGCGGAACGCCGCGGATGGCCGCACCGACGATCTCCTCGGTGCCGTAGTTTTCCGCGGTGTCGAGGAAGTTCACGCCCAGGTCCAGCGCCTTCCTCACTAGCCGGACAGAGTGGTCCGTGGTCTTTCCGTCGCGTTGCCCGAGCCGGCTCGGCCCGCCGCAACCCAGTCCGACGACGCTTACCCGGAGTCCGGTGTTGCCGAGTTGCGTGTAGTTCATGGAAACCTCTGCATAGCAAGCGGGAGGGTCGTTTGCCAAAACCGTCGCACGTCTGAGGCTGCCGTCTCCATTGATTTTCAGAAGGTTTGTTGCAATGGTTTGCGCCATGCGTCGCGGTCGACACGAGCGGAGGGAACCGTGGCCGAGCTAGCGGGATGCATGGCCATGTCCCACGGGCCGCAGTTGATGATGGCGCCTCACCGCTGGCATCTGCTCATGGCAAAGGACCGTCGGGAGCACGGCGCGGCTTCCGGAGGGGGCGCTGACGGCGATCCCGACGAGATCAGGTGGACCAAGTGGCGGAGCTGCATGGAGGCCATTGACGAGTTGCGCGTGAAGCTTCACGAGTGGTCGCCCGATGCTTTGATCCTGGTCGGAGACGACCAGCACGAGAACCTGCTCGACGACGCCATGCCGCCGTTCACCGTCTACGTGGGCGCCGAAGCCGAGGCCAGCGTCAGCCTGCGCTACCTGAACGAGTCCCCGTCCACCAACCGGTCCCGCTACGAGGTCCCGCAGCGGCTGGGTGAGACCCTGGTGGAAGGGCTCATGGAGCAAGGTTTCGACGTGGCGTACTCCAGGAACCTCAGGCATCCGGGCGGGCTGGGCCACGCCTTTGCGCGCCCCCTCAAGTTCCTGGCGTCGGACGGCCATATCCCGGTCCTGCCGGTGATGGTGAACACCTACTACCCGCCGGCGCCTTCGGCCCGGCGCTGTGTGGAGTTCGGCAGGGCCCTGCGGCGGGCGCTGGACGCCAGCGGCGAGGCGGAGAAGGTGGTGGTGCTGGCTTCCGGCGGCCTCAGCCATACGAGGATCGACGAGGAGCTGGACCGCAAGGTGATCGGCGCGCTGGAGGCCGCCGACATGGACAGCCTCGGAGACATGCCCGCCGAGGTGCTGGTCCGGGGCACGTCGGAGATCCGCTGCTGGATGGTGGTTGCGGCCCTGGCGGAAAGCCCCGCGAGGATGATCGACTACCAGCCCCTTTACCGGTCGCCGGGCAACGTGGGCTGCGCCATGGGCTTTGCGGTGTGGGAGGGGTGAGGCGTCCATCGAATCGGGGATCGACACCGGGTGGGAACGCATTGAAGGAGTGAATGCGCCATGATGACCGCGGAAGAGAACAGGCTGTTGACCTCCACGGAGCCAGGCACTGGCTGCGGCACCCTGCTGCGGCGCTACTGGCAGCCCGTGGCCCTGTCCGAGGAGCTCAAGCCCGGCGGCGCGCCGTTGCCGGTGCGCTTCTTTGGCGAGGACCTCGTGCTCTTTCGCGACGACCAGGGCAGGCCGGGCCTGCTGGGGATTCACTGCTGCCACCGGGGCGCGGACCTGAGCTACGGGCGGGTGGAGGACGGCGGGCTCCGGTGCATCTACCACGGCTGGCTTTACGATGTTGACGGCAACTGCCTCGATCAGCCGGGCGAGCCCGAGGGAGGACCCCACCGGGATGCGGTCCGCCAGCCGGCCTATCCTTGCCAGGAACGCGTGGGGGTCGTTTTCGCGTACTTCGGCGGCGGCGAGCCGCCGTTGCTGCGCAACTTCGAGTTCCTCGCCGCTTCCCCGGAACACGTCTTCGTCAGCAAGATTTACCACGAGTGCAACTACCTGCAGGCCAACGAGGGCAACATCGACCCGGTGCATCTGTCGTTCCTGCACCGGAACCTCCAGGAGAGCGAGCGGGACAGGCAGCGCGTGGTGCGCGGCGGCAACTCCTCGCCCAACAGCCTCTTCGGCCGGGACATCGCTCCCACCATCGACGTCGAGCTCACCGAGTTCGGAGTGCGGATCTACACCACCAGGCGAATGCCGGACGACAAGACCTATCTGCGGGTGTCCTATTTCGTCATGCCGAACTTCAGCGCGTTCCCGGGCCAGACCGGCGGCGACGGCTACTCGATCAACTGGCACGTGCCCGTCGACGATACCCACCACTGGAAGTTCGTCTTCGTGTACAGCCGCAGCAAGCCCATCAGCCGCGAGGTGGCGCTGAGGGACCGCTCCGAGATGACGGCCGACTACCGGCTGATCCGCAGCAAGGCCAACCGCTACATGCAGGACCGGGACATGATGCGGGACAAGTCCTTCAGCGGCATCGGCTTCAACTTCCAGGCCCAGGACCTCTGCGTCACCGAAGGAGAAGGTCCCGTCCAGGACCGCACCCGGGAGCACCTGGTGACCTCGGACAGGGCCATCGTGGCCGCGCGCAAGCTCATCCTGAGCGGCATTCGCGACGTGCAGGACGGCGGCGAGGCGCCGAGCGTCCGGCGCGACGCCGAATCCAACCGCTTTCCGGAGATGGCGGTGCTGTCGGAGGTAGTGCCGGCGGACGTACCCATCAAGGAGCACACCCGCCAGCGGGTGGCGGAGTTGGCGGTTCAACCGCGCATGTCCTGACATCCATGAACTTGCGATTACGATGAGAATCGTCTGTCGAATCTGTGCGCGTCGGGTGTGAGAGTCGGCGCCGACAGGAAGGAGATGCGTCGTGCAGTCATTTCAGAGAATCACGGTGGATCCTGCTGTCATGGGCGGCAAGGCGTGTATTCGCGGCCTGCGGGTTACCGTCGGTACAGTTGTGGGCCTGCTGGCGGCCGGGCGATCGCCGGAAGAAATACTCAAGGCGTATCCGTACCTTGAACGAGAGGACATCGATCAGTCCCTAGCCTACGCTGCCTGGAGGCTCGAAGAGCGTGAGGTCCCACTGGCTGGACCCCGAAGGTGAAGCTCCTGTTGGACATGAACCTGTCACCCGAGTGGGCGTCCGTATTGGAGAGGCATGGCTGGCAGGCCGTCCACTGGTCGACGGTAGGCGACCCGCGGGCCAGCGACCGGGAAATCATGGATTGGGCCGCTACCCACGAATACGTCGTATTCACGCACGATCTGGGCTTTGCCAGTATGCTGGCGCTGTCCCACGCCACAGGTCCAAGTGTGCTTCAGGTCCGCGCCCCGGACGTCTTACCGGAGCATTTGGAACGCTCAGTGATCGCTGCACTCGGACAGCATGAAGCCGATCTGTCGGCAGGTGCTCTGGTCGTAGTCGATGTCCACCGAAACCGTGTCCGGGTCTTACCAATATGACCAGCAATCGAGATCCAGAGCCCGGCAGCAACTTTACAGTTCATCCCGAAGTCCATCCCTTCGAAATTCCCCGTAGGCTGGATTGCGGTGTCCTCTTGGCACAACCCAGCGGCCCTTCGCAAGGCTAGAGATTTCTTCAACGCGAATCAGTTTGCTACGAGTCGGGTTGGGCATCGATTGGGCTAAACGCTGACCACACCCTCAAGCACGGTATCTAATCGGTGATGTCGTCGTCACGGGCGTGGTTAACGAACCGTTTGGTCAACCGACCCGCGGCAGTATGAAGTCGCGCTCGGTAACAGTGATGAAGGCGTTGGTAACCACCCGTGGAGCCAGTAGTGCACGGCGTAGTCTTCAGTATCTCGCAGTATGAGCCCGGTCTCTCTCGACATGTCCCCACTCGAAGGAAGTGTGACTTGCTTCCGCGCTTTGGCTCGCTCCTGCACCAGCGGTTCAAGTACGCGACGTGCGTGGGCAACCCGATCGTCCGACGCACACATCTCCCTCAGCGTACCGGCCAAGTCCAAACCCTGTAAGGCCTCAAGCACGGCGCGCGCTTCTGTCTCCGTCAACAGGTACTCGCCGCACAAATCGCCGAACGCTTGCTCCATGATCACCAGCATCCGCTTCGCATCGTCTTCGATGAACTTGTCAAGGACGAGCCTGGCTGTTTTGTCTGACGCAAAGCCCATCCCCACCGCACCGAACAAGCCGCCAACGAACCCGCCGATGGCCGTGCCCAAACCCGGAACAGCTGATCCGACGGCTGCACCCGCTGCTGCGCCGCCGAGCCAACCAGCAGTGCCACAGGCTACGCCCGAGGCGGTAACGGCGGCGTTCTTGAAAACCTGGGCACCAGACATTCTGCCGGTGAACATGCGGATCGAGTCGACAGCGGACAGAATGGTCGTGGTGGCGATCCCCGTGGCAAGATTCCCGCGAAGCAGTTTGCTGCAATGATTCATTGCGGCAGCGCCGTAGATTGAACCGCCGGAACGAAGCCCATTTGCCAAGCACGCGGCTGCCTTCGGCCCTAATTGCTTGACGATCAGATCGGTCGCACCTCTCAAGCCCTTCTCGAACCCGGTCCTGCCGAGCTGCGCCGCCACGATACTACCGATCCAGGCGATGCCTCCTACCTTGACACCGGTCTCGCACGCCCGCCTCAACGCGGCGCCAAGATCCTCACCGCGCCAAATTGAAACCGCGAAGGACAATGCGGCAGAGATCCCCATCGCCTGCCCAGCCAGCTTGACACCGTTGACAGTGTCGTAGGTCAGACTCTCGATCGTACCGAAGCGCGCGACGTTCTTTGCCTGAGCGTAGGTGAAGTGCCCTTTGCGGATGATCTCCTTTGCCTTTGCGGGATTGGAGACGCCGTCAACCTGCCCCTTCTCGATGCGCGCTTCCATCGCTTTGACCGCACCCTCGTACATGTCGCTCGGGACCTCGATTTGCATGGGTGAATGGTCGGCGTTGAAGTAACGGAATGTCCCGTCCTCAAAACACTCCGCCACGCACTTCGCACCGCTGCTGCAATATTTGCTCTGAATGTGGACGCCGTTGACAATGCGGTCGGCACCGTTCCTTGCGTTATCGCGTCCGACGATCTTCGCGTCTCTTCCGACGACTCTGTCGTAGAGATGACTCGCGTTTTCCGCGGCGAACCCGTGTCCTCGCTCTCCGCCGAACAACACGTTTTCGGCATAGTTCGTCCCGCTGGCCGTCGCTCCCGCACAGATGCCTGCGATTTGCTCGCCCGACAGGCCGTTGTCTTGCCTTCTCATGAATCCCCTCAATCTCAGCGGAACTCCATCAAACTGGGACCTACTCATAAGAAGCCCTGAGTATGCGGAGAATTTCTTCATCCTTCTCTCGGCCCCTCCGATCCTCGACCTTCCTACCATCGTCAACGGGGGCGATGCCGAGACGCTTGATCGCAACCCTGTAGCTCTCAATCGCGGTCTTTAGGCTCATCTCACCCCGCGAGAATTTCTGCATGACATTACACCACAGCTCTGCCCTTATGTATTCCGCAGGACTGGCCGTGGTCAGATTGACCCACCCGAGGGTGCTGGTCCAACGACTCTCATCCGGCCGTTCTGGCGCACCATTCCTTCGTTTTCTCAGGTCCTCTCCCGTTGAGTTCTTCCGTCTCAAACCAGACCCTTTCCCGCGTTCCGCACTTCTTTGTCTTGAGCTTCCCCCTCTTCTCGACGTCCACATTCTGTCTACCGACACCTTCGCCTTACGCGCGGCCATCCGCCATACGGGCATTCTTTGTTCCGCGAACTCATAAAGGCGAACGAGATAAACTCCGGTCAATGCTGCACGATGCAAGCCGCACAAGACATTCGCTATTCCCATGACGCCTCCCTTTGTTGTTTCACCGCACACTTTAGCGCTGAAGAGTCTATCCCCGTCTCGACAGGTCAGTGGTCGCAAAAAGGCCCCGGCAGGAATCAACCCGCCGGGGCCGGTTCATGCTAACTCTTAATAATACGTTCTATGTTCGGCTAATGCCCTCCGCCGCTGTTTTCAGTATTTCGCTATTTGTAGCACGGATTCGAATGCAAGTCAATAGTTTTGAAGTTTTGGTACTGTGTCAGTTTGACTTCGATACCCTTTCCCGGGCTACACGGTGCGACGCCTGTCATACAAGCCACTTACAGCGGCTTACAATCCGACTACAGCAGCCCGAATCAGGCCATGGCCGGTGGCACGGTAGCACGGGCAGCGAAGCGGATGCAGACGGCAGCCGGGACTCGCCGCGCGAGGTCGGCGCCCGCCTGGACATTCGGGTCTATGCCCGTGCGGAGCGCCGCGACGGAGATGGTCATAGCCGGGGCGGCGAATCTGTCGCCGTGACCGTCACCGTCGAACCAGTGTCCGGCGGACCGGCACGCGGCAACGACACTCACTCGACCGTTACTGTCGGCGGTGGTGCAGGTGTGCCGTGCATTCCAGAAGTCGTCAGTGAACGGAGTGGTGTGGCCACGTCGCGACAGCACAGGATCTCCCGTCCTGTCCATGATTTCGGACATCTTCGATGCCCGGCGCTGGACGAGCGGTTTCCGCTTGAGAGAGCCGGTCATGCCGTGGACTCTCGGTCTCAAGGCGAACACGGTTCGGAGCCGGTTTGCGCCGGACGACACCCTGATACTGGTAAGGTACATCGAGACCCAGGAGCCTGCGTCGACCGATGGCACCATGAGCGCGGGGGAGGTTCGAAGTCCACGCCTACACCGGGTTGTCCTTTGACGCAGGCTCCTAGCGCGCCTTCTGCGTTTTGCCCACGGCCTTCCGCGCCGCGGCCGTCAGCAGCGCGTCCAGCTCATCCACGTACGGGCTGTTGGTGCCGGTGTTCATGTAGTGCACCGCGCCCGGCTGGTAGTCGGCCATGCTGCCGCGGTCTTCCATGGACAGGTTAATGCATTGGTTCGCTTCCGGGTCGCGGAACGTGTTGATGGGGTCGCCGCCGTTCCGGACCGCCTCGATCTGCTCGTTCAGTAGCTGGCGGAACATGACGATGCCCCGGTCGGATTTGGTGAGCCGCTCGGCGGTGCGGTCGAGGCACTCGCCCTGGGACGCCCACACCATCAGATCCTGGCCGGCCACGAAATCGGGCAGGTCCTTGATGGGGACCTCGAACGTCGGCACCGGGTCCTGCTTGGGGGCCGCGGCTTCCGGCCCCGGGAAATAGACCTGGTAGCCCAGGTGCCAGGTGTGGGTGTCGTCCACCGGGACGCGCATCTGGAACTCGGCGTAGCCGAGCTGGCCGATGCGGACGTAGTTGGGGAACACCAGCGGGTGGCCGACGCGCCAACCCTCGGCATCCTCGGTCTCGCCCTCCAGCAGCCGGTATTTCTGGATGCCCACGGGCACCCGCTCGAAGTGGACCTTGAGGTGGTGGCGGCCGACCCGGTTGAAGCGCGCGATCTGGCGCTCGTCGGTGCTCCCGAGTCGTTCCAGCACGTATTGGCCGAAGCGGCCGTGGAGGTGCTCGGTGTGGATGGTGTCCACCGCGTTCTCCTGGCACTGGAGCCAGTTGCAGGGCAGCAGGGTGGTGCCGATCTGCCGGAAGACGTTGTTGATGACGAAGAGGTCCCAGCGGGGCAGCAACGGCGCGGGGGCGGGACCCAGATAGCCCCAGATCAACCCTCCCAACTCCTCCACCGCGTAGGACTTGAGCCGCACCGTTTCCTTGAACTGGTGTTCGGGCGCCTCGCCGGGCTGCTCGATGCACTGTCCGGCGGTGTCGTACATCCAGCCGTGGTAGGGGCAGCGCAGGCCTTCCTGCTCCGGAACGCCGTGCCGGAGATCGACGCCCCGGTGGGCGCAGCGCTGGGAGATCAGCCCGAGACGCCCCTGGCGGTCCCGGAACAGCGTCAGCGACTCGCCGAGGATGCGCGTGCCCTTCACCGGGTTCGCGGCCAGCTCCGCGCTGGTGCCCACCGGGTGCCAGTAATGGCGCAGCAACTCGCCGGCGGGCGTGCCCGGCCCCACCCGTGTCAGTCGTTCGTTCTCTTCGCCGCTCAGCATGTTCGTGCTATCGTCCGCTAGGAATCTGTCCGAGTAAAGCGATGGCAGGGAGACGGCGTCCTTCGACTTCGCTCGGCAGACCTCGCTACGCTCAGGACGAACGGTGAAAGGTCATCAAACCGTTCGTCCTGAGCGTAGCGGAGCGAAGTCGAAGGACGCCATTTCTCGGACAGTTTCCTACAGGTCCAGTGTGCTCGGCGCGAACAGATCCTCGATCGTCGCCTTCTCCCGGGTCAGCCCCTGCTCGTGCGAATAGTCGATGATGGTCTCGATCATCTCGCGGTTGTCGCGGATACCGTACGGATAGGGGTCGTCGCCGAATATCGCCCGCGTCCTTGCGAGATACTCCTGCCCGAACACCAGTGCCGTGGGGATGCTCGCGGCCAACCGGTCCCGGGCCACCTCCTTGGCCGCGACAAAGGCCTTGTACAGGTTGAACGCCAGCCACGGGTGCTTCCGGTGGATGTCGCCCCGGATGATGTAGGCGTGGTTGGCCGGGATGTAGCCGTGCTGCTCGAAGAACCGCTTGCCCTCGGCGATGCGGTCCGGGAACACCGGCCTGATCTTGCTCCAGTCTCCTTCGCGCGCCCGGATACGGGTGGAGCGGTCGATGATGTTGCTGTCCTTCTGGAAGGCCCGGTGCACCGCGGCCACGTCGATCTCGTTGGCCACCAGCATGGACGCCAGACTCTTGTCGGGAGGCACCCGCTGGAAGGAGATGCCGTCGGGAGGCGTAAACCCGGTGGCGCCCCCGTGGCTCAGCTCGTCGGTCCGTTCCATGAACCAGTGCACGTCGTACTGGGACACGCCGAAGTCGTGCTCCAGGATGCCGCGGGTCCAAAGCGCCGCGGTCTGCTGGTACTCGCCCACGCCGATGCGCTTGCCGGTGATATCCTCCGGCCGGCCGATGCCCGAGTCCGCGTGGCAGGAGAGCTGCGTGTGCATGAACCGCCGGGACGGGAACACCGGGATGGCCATCATGTCCATGCCCCGGGACCGGGCGATGAGATAGGACGACAGCGACATCTCCGAGATCTCGAACTCCTCGAAGTTGAGCTGCCGCCAGAACGTCTCCGACGGGTCCGAGAGGGTCGGAATCAGCTCTACGCCCTCGGGCTGGACCACGCCTTCGACAAGGGGAGCCACTCGTTCGTTGGTTCCGGTTACAAAACTGAGGGTCAATCGCGCCATGGGATAGCGGCCTTCAAGAGGTCAGAGTATCTGGCCAGCATCAGGGGTCCTGTTACGTACGCCGTGGCATGGTTCATGCGTGTTCGGCCAAGCTGGGACAAGGATACAATGATGGGGCTGGAAGGGGCAAGGAACCTCTCGGTGCGCCGGAAAGCATTGACGCTGCCCCATAACAGTCGTTGGTGGGCCAGATCGTCCTCTAGGCCGGTGCGCTTGACAGACTGTGAACCACAGTTTCACACTATGTGTGCAATCGAAGTAGCCGAGAGTGCCACCTTTAGGCGCTGGATTCGTGACTTGCGTGACCGAAACGCGGTGGCCCGGATCAACGCGCGCTTGCGAAACGTCTCCTTGGGCAACTTCGGGGACGTCAGGTCGGTAGGTGCGGGCATACACGAAACGTGTATTCATCACGGCCCCGGCTATCGCCTCTATTTCCTTCGCAAAGGTACGACGGTCGTCGTTCTATGCGGGGGCGATAAGGACAACCAGCGGGAACCAATTATGGGGACGGTATCGTCCTTGGCAAGACGGAGGTTTATAAGCGCGTGAAGGAGCGGAAGAGATCCAAAGAACTCTTTGAGGGCAACCGGAAGAAGGTCAGCCTGAGAAATTTCTTCGTCAGGCTGGAGGAGGAAGGCGAAATCACCGTCTCCTTCCTGAAGAAGATCGTCAAGGAGCATGGTGAGGATACCGGCCTCATCCAGCGTCGTCTGAATTGGTTCTCCCTGGGCCGGTACGATAAACACAACTGGCACCTGACTGTGATGCAGGGAAAGGGCAAGCCGTTGCAGGACAGGGTTCTCTTCCACCAGGTTGAGACGGACTCCGGAGGGCTACGGCGTCGGAAACGAGAGTACGGGTCCGATCGCTAGGATCACCAGGGGTTTTGTTTGACAAGCCGAAACTAATCCAACTACTACAACAGGTTGCGCGAGCCTTCCTTCTGCAGAACGCGGCCGCGAAACGCAGGAACCATGCAACCCCACCGCGAAAGGATCGACCTCGGCCCCACCCCCTACGACCGGTTCGTGAAGGGGGAGGGGATACCCGTCCTCACCGGATACCACATCCGCGACATCATGGAGGTGGAGTTGGCGCCCTGGGCGCGCATGGGCGCGCGCGGGTGCTACCTCAACATGGCCGACCAGCAGGACACCGACGCCTACGTGTGCGAGATCGCGCCGGGTGAGCAGACGCTGCCGCAGCGGCACCTTTTTGAGGCCATCGTCTACGTGGCCCACGGCCAGGGGGCGACGTCGGTGTGGCAGGAAGGGGTGCCGAGCAAGACCTTCGAGTGGAGCGCCGGGGCCGCCTTTGCCATCCCGCTGAACGCTTCCTACCAGCACTTCAACGTATCGGGCACGGAGCCTGTGCGGCTGATGGCCTCCACCACCTGCCCGCGCCTGCTCAACATGTTCCACAACGAGGATTTCCTCTTCCGCAACCCGTTCGTGTTCCAGGACCGCTTCCGCGACGAGGACGACTACTTCCGCTCCAACAAGCGGCTGGCCACCCGTTGCTGGGAGACCAACCTGATCCCGGACGTCAACGAGTTCGTGCTCGACGACTTCCCGATGAAGGGCAAGGGCGTGCGCATCATGCGCTTCACGCTGGCGGATACGACCTACGGCTGCCACATCCAGGAGTTCCCGGTGGGGAGCCGCAGCCACTTCCACCGGCACGGGCCCGGCGCCATCCTCATCGTCACCGAAGGCGAGGGCTACGTCATGCTGTGGCGCGAGGGCGACGCCGAGCAGGGGGTCTACGAGATTCGCCCGGGCACCATCTACTCGCCCGGCGACCTCATGTACCACGGGCATTTCAACACCGGCCACACGACCATGCGCCACTTCGCCATCCGCGGTCGGAGCCCAAAGTACACCAGCGACCGCTTCCCCAACCCGCTGTGGAACATGCTCATGATCGACGAGGAGCCCGCCGGCATCCACGACCGCTACCTGCGGGACTTGGAGCGCAACGGCGTCAGCGCGGAGGTGTCGGTAGTGCGCGAATGACGGCGGCGAACGAACGGTACGGTATCAGGTAGGGGCGACCGGCGGTCGCCCTCTGCGGGCGGGGCGCCACGTGAGGACGAGCAACGCGGCGCGATGCGCAGAGCCCTCACCCGACCTTCGGCCACCCTCTCCCGGAGGGAGAGAGGATATAACGGGCACGGGAAGCGAGGATCTGATGGGATATTACCCGGTCTATGACGACCTGCGGGGCTTTATCGAGGAAGCCAAGAAAGTCAGCGAGTGGCGCGACGTGAACGGCGCCGACTGGGACCGCGAGATCGGCGCCATCGTCGAGGCGTCCGCCGAGCTGATCCCCCAGGCGCCGATGCTGATCTTCGACAACATCAAGGACTATCCTCAGGGCTACCGATTGCTGAGCCTGCCCTATGCCTCCTACAAGCGTGTGGCCGTGGCGCTGGGGCTGCCCACCGACCTGCCCAAGCTCGAGCTGCTGCGGCTGGCGGCGCGCAAGGTGAAGTCGGCCCAGCCGCTGGCCCCCAAGGAAGTGGATTCCTCGCCGGTGCTGGAGAACGTCTTCACCGGCGCCGACGTGAACCTGTTCAAGTTCCCCGCGCCGCGCTTCCACGAGCACGACGGCGGGCGTTACCTGGGCACCGCCGACAGCCTGGTCAACGCCGATCCCGACAGCGATTACATCAACTCCGGCACCTACCGGATGCAGCTCCACGACCGCAATCTGCTGGGATTGTGGATGAGCCCGGGGCAGCAGGGGCGGCTCATCTGCATGCGCTACTGGGAGCAGGGCAAGAGCTGCCCGGTGGTGGCCACCTTCGGCCAGAACCCGCTGGTGTTCATGACCTCCTACTCGAAGCTGCCGTGGGGGCGTTCCGAGCACGAGATGGTCGGCGGACTCATGGGCCGGCCCATGGAATACATCCGCGGTCCGGTGACCGGCCTGCCGATTCCGGCCAGCGCCGAGATCGCCATCGAGGGCGAGATCCCGCCGCCGTCGGAGGAAGCTCGGGAGGAAGGGCCGTTTGGCGAATGGCCGGGCTACTACTCCGGGGGGACCATCGGCACGGGCGTGGACCAGCCCGTCATACGCGTCAAGGCGCTCTACCACCGCAACGATCCGATCCTGGAAGACGCCGCGCCCATGTGGCCCGGCGCCATCAAGATGGACCTGCACCTGTCGTCGGGAGTGCTCTGGGACCAGCTCGAGGCCGCGGGCATCCAGGACATCACCGGGGTATACAGCCACACCTCGTTCATGGTGGTGGTGGCCATCAAGCAGCGCTACGCCGGGCATGCGAAGCAGGCGGGCATGGCCGCGCTGAGCGCCTCGGCGGCGGCGCGCAACGGCCGCTACGTGGTGGTGGTGGACGACGACATCGACCCCAGCAACCTGAAGGAGGTCATCTGGGCGATGATGACCCGGGTGGACCCCAAGACCAACATCGACCTGATCGACAGCGCCTGGAGCACGCCGCTGGACCCGCGCATGCCGCCGGAGAAGCGCGAGTCGGGCGACCACACCAACAGCCGGGCGCTGATCTGCGCGGTGCGCCCGTTCGAGTGGCGCGACAAGTTCCCGCGGGTGAGCCGGTCGAGCCGCGAGCTGCGGGAGCAGGTCATCAAGAAGTTCGGGAACATCATCCCGTTCCCCGGGATCTAGCAGTTGAAAGCTCCGTCTGACACGGGTCGGCGCCCTTCGACTTCGCTTCGCTACGCTCAGGGCGAACGGGTTTCATGAGAATTCCTTAAACTTAACCGTTCGCCCTGAGCGAAGCGAAGTCGAAGGGCGCTATTTGGGACAATGGCGAATAAGGAGGAAATGTAGCATGTCGCGGGTCTTGCGCATGGGAATGGCCGGGCTGGGGGTGGCGAGCACCCAGATCCTCCCGGTGTTGCAGCAGGTGGAGCACATCGAGATCGCCGCGGCCACCGACATCCGCAAGGACGCCTTGGCCAAGTTCGCCCAGGAGTACGGCGCGGCCACCTATGACGACGTCGACGCCATGTGCGCCAACCCCGACGTGGACTTCGTCTACATCGCCACGCCCAACGAGTTGCACGCCGAGCACGTCATCACGGCGGCCCGCCACGGCAAGCACGCCATCGTGGAGAAGCCCATGGCCCTCTCCATCGAGCAGTGCGAGGCCATGAACCGCGCAGCCGCGGAGAACGGCACCGTGCTCCTGTGCGGCCACACCCACAGCTTCGATCCGCCCATCCGGAAGATCCGCGAGATCGTCAAGAGCGGCGAGCTGGGGAAGCTCCGCATGCTGCATTCGTGGAACTTCAACGAGTTCATGTACCGCCCGCGCATGAGCCATGAGCTCGCCACCAGCCACGGCGTGGTGCTGAACCAGGGTCCCCACCACGTGGACATCGTCCGGCTCATCGGCGGCGGCATGCTCAGGAGCGTGCGCGCCACCACCGGCGTCTGGGACCCTGCGCGCCCCCACGAGGGCAGCTACATCTGCTACCTGGAATTCGAAGACGGCGTGCCGGCGACGCTGGTATACAACGGTTACGGCTTCTTCGACACGGCCGAGTTGTTCGACTGGGTGGGGGAGGGCGGCCAGCCCCGGGACCCGGAGCACAACCTCAAGGTGCGCCGCCGGCTCAGGAGCATCGGCAACGCCGCCGAGGAGGAGCAGCTCAAGGAAGAGATGCGCTACGGCAGCGCCCGGGAAGGGGAGTTCAGCCACGTCTGGCACGGTCCCCGGCGCCAGCCCTTCTTCGGCCTCACCTTGGTGTCCTGCGAGCGTGGCGACATCCGCCAGTCCCCGGACGGGCTCATCATTTACGGCGAGGACGGCCGCCGGGATGTCGACCTTACCGTGGGGCGCCGGGGACGCGAGGCCGAGGTGGAAGAGCTCTACGAGGCCGTGGTACAAGGGCGGCCGGTCTTCCACGACGGCCGCTGGGGCGAGGCCACCCTGGAGGTCTGCCTCGCCATGCTCGAGTCCTCGGCCGAGAAGCGCGAGGTGTTGCTGGAACGGCAGGTGCCGTGCGATTGAAATCGAATATGCTATATCCCGTATCCGTCATTCCGGCGAAAGCCGGAATCCAGGGGTGGTGGCTGGGCTACGGCGTGTTCCCCCGGCGCAGCCGCTCCTGGATTCCGGGCTTTCGCCGGAATGACGGATGCGGGTAGAACTAAACCAAGGAGGAAGCAATGAAAAGACTGTTGTTATTGACCGGTCTCGTAACGCTCGTCGCGTTCGCGGGGTCCGCCTTCGCGATGGACGACATCCGCGCCAAGATGATCGAGAAGGCCAAGAAGGAGGGCGAGTTCGTGGTCGCCGGCAGCAACGCCGCCGAGTTCCGCGACCGGCTCAAGGGATTCAAGAAGTTGTATCCCTGGCTCAAGGTCAAGGCGTTCGACGCCAACACCTCCGCGACCATCAACCGGGTGGTGACCGAAGCCAAGGCCGGGAAACTCACCATCGACATGGTGGGTGTGGACGAGAGCGGCACCGAGTCGCTGGCACAGAAGGGCCTGCTCAAGGGCTACGACTATCCGCACATGAAGGACATGATCGGCAACACCCAGCCCCAGCACGGGCAGTACGTCGACGCCTTCATGAACCCTCGGGTCCAGGGTATCTACAACACCGATCTGGTCAAGCCCCAGGACGTGCCCAAGAACTGGGACGACATGACCTCGGCCAAGTACAAGGGACTGGTGCTGTTGTCGCGCTCCAGCGAGGAGTTTCCCTCCCGGCTGGCGTGGCTCTGGGGCAGCACCGACAATCTCAACTGGGAGAAGAGCTTCGACTTCTTCTCCAAGATGGTCAAGAACCAGAAACCTGCTATCGGGCGCGGCTACGCCGGCGGCACCAAGCGCGTGGCAGCGGGCGACGTGGGCATCTTCTGGTTCCCGGCCCTGGGCACCTACTCGAAGCTCAAGTCCAAGGGCGCTCCGGTGGAGATGATCGCTTTCCCGAAGTTCCCCATGACGTTCCGCTCCTACGCCATCATGAAGGATGCGCCGAATCCGGCCGGTTCGTGGCTGCTCATCGACTACCTGATGTCGCCCGAGGGGCAGTGGGAATACACCAACGTGGTGAGCGCCAAGGTGGTGGTCAACAAGAACGCCAAGTCCGGCAAGCTGGCCAAGGTGCTGGTGGACGGCGGCGCCACCGAGAAGAACGCGGCGCTGGTGGATCCGGCCACCGCGGCCAAGATCTACACTCCGGCGGTGTTGAAGAAGTCCGAGGACTTCTTCTTCAAGCTGCTGGGCATCAAGTAGCGTCCCGTATCCCGCGGGCCGTGTAGCGGCAATGCGCACGGCCCGCGGGCCACCCATGGACAGCACCGCCATCACGCCTGACACGGGCAGCGCCAGGGCCTCGCGGGGCCGCCGGGGCCGCACCGTCGACCTCCGGCTGGTGGCCTTCTGGAGCATCGCCGTCGTCATCGGCGTGCTCGTTATCGTCCCTTTGGGCCTGCTGGTGGTGAACAGCTTCCGCAGCGTCTCGGTCGGCGACATCGAGTTCAGCCTCAGGGGCCTGAGTCTGCACAACTACATCGAGGCCTACAGCAGCCCGGCGACCTTCCGGATGCTGCTCAACTCGTTGTGGTTCGCCGTCGGCTCCATGATCCTCGCCATGTTTATGGGCGGCGTCCTGGCGTTCCTGGCGGAACGCACGGACATGCGCTGGCGCGACGCGATCCCCATGATGGTGATGATCCCGCTCATCATGCCGTCGGTGGTCAAGGGCATTGCGTGGATCTTTCTGCTGTCGCCGCGTATCGGGGTCATCAACCAGGTCGGACGCTGGCTCGGCCTGGACGGCCCGATCCTGAGCGCCTACTCACTGCCGGCCATGATCTGGGTCGAGGGCGTGAGCATGAGCCCGCTGGCGTTCCTGCTCATCGCCGGCACCATCCGGCGCATGGATCCCTCCCTGGAGGAGGCTGCGCTGGGGAGCGGCGCGTCCACCTGGACCACCTTCTCCAAGGTGCTGCTGCCGCTGCTCAAGCCGGGCCTGGCGGGGGTCGCCATCCTGCTCTTCGTGCGCGGCATCGAGGCCTTCGAGATCCCCATGCTGATGGGTTTCAGCTCGGGGATCTTCGTGTTCAGCACCACCATCTACTACTCTATTCGCGGCGCCTTCCCGCCGGACTACGGACTGGGGTTCGCCTACAGCATGACCCTGGTGGTGGTGACCCTGATCGCGATCCTGTTCTACCAGCGCCAGCTCCGGCACTCCGAGCGCTACACCGTGGTGGTGGGCAAGGGTTACCGGCCGAGGCTCGTGCCCCTGGGCAAATGGACGTGGCCGGCCTGGGGGTTCGTGGGGTTCTACTTCGTCTTCGCGGCCGTGTTGCCGCTGCTGATCCTGGTGTGGAGCTCGCTGCTGCCCTACTACCGGCCGCCCTCGTGGAAGGCGTTGTCGGCCGTCACCCTGGAGAACTACTGGGAGCTGTTCGCCTCCCCGGCGCTTTTGAACGTCGCCGGCAACACTCTGCTCTTGGGGGGCATCAGCAGCATCGCCATCATGTTCCTGGCGATCCTGTGCTCGTGGTTCGTCTACCGCACGAACATCACCGGCCGGAAGGTGCTGGACGTGGTGGTGTTCCTGCCCTACGCGGTTTCGGGGATGGTCATCGGCGTGGCCTTCCTGGTGGTGTTCCTGTCGTTCCCGAACCCGCTCTACAACACCATCTGGATCATCGTGCTGGCGTACGTCGTCAACTACCTGCCCATTGGCACCCGCTTCACCAACGCGGCCGTGGTCCAGGTGCACAAGGAGCTGGAGGAGGCCGCCTGGGGCAGCGGCGCCGGCTTCTGGACCACGCTCCGGTTCGTGTGGTTCCCGCTGCTGCTCCCGGCGCTGGTGAACGGCTTCCTGTTCGTCCTGATCCTGAGCTTCAAGGTCATGTCCATCGCCATGCTGCTGCGTGGCCCGGACAGCATGGTGCTTTCGGTCTACCTCTGGCACCTGTGGGACACCGGCAACCCGGGCACGTCGTCCGCCCTTTCCGTGCTGCTGGTCGTGGTGGTGACGGCGCTGAGCGTCCTGGCACGGCGGCTGGGCGGAAGCGTCGCGGGAGGGCGCGAGCTGTAGCCGCTTTCGTGTTGACATGAAGGGTTGCATACCGAATTCTTGAAAGATGGCACGGGTCGTTACGATAACTTTAACGGCATTGCTGCTGGCCTTCTTGCTGGCGGCTCCGCGAGCGCGCGCCAATCCCCACGTGTGGGTCGAAGTGTGGATGACGTACGAGTTCGAGGATTACCGCGTCAAGGGGCTCGCGTTCACGTGGCGGTTCGACGAATTCTACAGCTCCCACACCATCAAGTCCTACGACCGTGACGGCGACGGCCTGTTGACCCGACCGGAGATTCGAGCACTTCGCATCGGTACGTTCGACCCGCTCGGCGAGTCCGACTACCACGCGCACGTATGGGCGGCGGGTTCGAAACGTGAAGGCCATGAGATAAATCGCTTCACGGCGAGAATCGTGGAAAAGCGGCTGGTCATCGAGTTCTCCTTCCCGGTCACACCGTCCGCCGATCCGAGCAAGGATCCCGTGGTCGTCAGTCTGCTCGATCCCAAGAACGTGCTGGACTTCGGTTTCGCGCCGGCGGGCTTCCTCAGGGTGATGGGCGCCCTGAAGCCGGGCTGCAAGTTCACGGTCGCGCGCGGCAAGGACGAGCAGGCCGGGCATCCCCGGATCGTGACGCTCAGGTGCGGGGGGTGAACCGTGGTCGCCGGACAGCCGCTCAGGAACCGAAGTCCGAAGCGGGCCGCGTTGCCGGTGCTGACGGTGATCGGATTGCTCGCGATCCTGCCCGCCGCGCAGCCCGTGACTTCCCAGACGACCGGCGTGACTCCGGAAATCGAGATCGTCGAGGACGACCGCAGTACGTTCGCGACGTTCACCGAAACCATCAAGAATTTCCAGCGCCGGGCCAACGCCGAGATCGCCACCTACATGAAGGCCATCGAGCGCGGTGACGACCTCGGGGCATTCTTCCTCGGCCTCGCCATTGCGTTCGCCTACGGCATCTTCCACGCGTTCGGCCCGGGACACGGGAAGTTCATCATCGTCTCGTACTTCCTCGGTCGGGAAGCGCGGGTGGCTCGCGGCGTGGTCATGGCCATACAGGTCGCCATCGTCCACGTCATCGCGGCCGTCGTCATCGTCTGGCTGGCGGACATCGTCCTCAAGGCCGGCTTCGGGATCGGACTTTCCGAAGTGCCCGGCGTCCGTGCCGCGAGCTTTCTCATCATCGTCGGGATCGGCTTGTACATGCTGTACCAGGCCGTGCGAACCTCAGGGAGTCCGGTCTTCGGTGTCACCGTCGGTGACGGACATGACCAAGGCCGCGAGCATTCGCACAGCCATGGTGCGGGTCCTGGCGGCGATCATGGTCACGATCACGGTCCCGGCGACGGCGGCAGCCTCGAAGGCGGCCTCCTGGCCCTGGCGGCGGGCATGGTCCCCTGCCCGGGAGCCGCACTGATCATGCTGTACGCGGTGGCCAACGACATGATCTATCCGGGATTCATGCTCGTGGGCGCGATGTCGCTCGGCATCGGCCTGTCGATTTGCGTGGTGGGAGTCGGAGCCATTCTTGCAAGGCAGGCTGCCACGCGGTTCATGGAACGGTCCGGGGGGAGCCGGGGCGCCGCCGTCCTGCGCACCACGCTGAACTACGCCGGAGCCACCTTCGTGACCCTCGTCGGGCTGGTGTCCTTCATCGCGTTTCTCGACGTGCCGTTGGGGTGAGGCAAGGTCGACCAAGCCCGATGCGTGGGGGGAGATCGAACCCCGGACCGGCGGACGGACGCGCTGCGCGGGCGCAAGGGGGGCGTCATGATTAACGAGCGGCAGACCCATTTCCGCCGGATCCTGGTAGCCAACCGGAGCGAGATCGCCATCCGAGTGTTTCGCGCCGCAGTCGAGCTCGGGATCATGACGATCGCGATCTACTCACGGGAGGACCGCTTCGCGCTGCACCGCTTCAAGGCCGACGAGGCCTATCCTGTCGGCCGGGGGATGGGGCCGATCGAGGCCTATCTCAGCATCGACGAAGTGATCCGCGTCGCGCGCGAGAACGGCGCCGATGCCATCCACCCGGGCTACGGTTTCCTGGCCGAGAACCCCGACTTCGCCGAGTCGTGTGCGAATGCGGGGATCGCCTTCATCGGCCCGCGGCCCGAGATCATGCGCGCGCTCGGCAACAAGGTGGCGGCGCGGGAGATCGCGCAATCGGTGGGCGTTCCGGTGATTCCGGCGACCGGCCCGCTCCCTCGCGACACCGACGCGGCCGTGCGTCTCGCCAGGGAGGTCGGTTTCCCCGCCATGCTCAAGGCTAGCTGGGGCGGCGGCGGGCGCGGCATGCGCGTGATCGACAGCGAGGCCGGGTTTGCCGACGCGGTGGAGGCCGCGCGCCGGGAGTGCCTGGCGGCGTTCGGCAATGACGAGGTCTATCTCGAAAGCCTGATTCGCCGCGCGCGTCACGTGGAGGTCCAGATACTCGGCGACAATCACGGCAACCTGGTGCATCTCCACGAGCGGGACTGCTCGGTGCAGCGGCGCAACCAGAAGATCGTCGAGCGCGCACCGGCGCATTATCTCGACGCGGCGACCCGCACGTCGATCCACGAGAGCGCGCTGAAGATCGGCCGCGCGGTGGACTACAACAACGCCGGCACCGTCGAGTTCCTGGTCGATGACGACACCGACGCGTTCTATTTCATCGAGGTCAATCCGCGCATCCAGGTCGAGCACACCGTCACCGAGGTGGTTACCGGCGTCGACCTCGTGAAGGCGCAGATCCGCATCGCCGACGGGGCCGCCATCGGCGTGCCCGAGAGCGGAATCCCGAGCCAGGACGGCATTCGGGTGAACGGCCACGCCATGCAATGCCGCGTGACCACCGAGAACCCGGAGAACAACTTCATTCCGGATTACGGGGTGCTGACCGCGTATCGCGGCGCCACCGGGTTCGGCGTGCGCCTCGACGGCGGCACCGCCTATTCGGGCGCCCGGATCACCCCCTTCTACGACTCGCTGCTCGAAAAGGTCACGGCCTGGGCGCCGACGCCGGAAGAGGCGATCCGGCGGATGGACCGCGCGCTTCGCGAATTCCGCATCCGCGGCGTCTCCACCAACCTCGCCTTTCTCGAGAACGTCATCGGCCATCCGCAGTTCCTCGAAGGCGCGTGTACGACGCGCTTCGTGGACGAGACGCCGGATCTCTTCCGCTTCGCCTACAGGCGGGACCGCGCCACCCGGCTGCTGCGCTACGTGGGGGAGGTGATCGTCAACGGCAACGGCGCCGTCGAAGGCCGGCCCGAACCGCCGACGCGCGAGATGCCGAGCGTGCCGGAGGTTCCCGGGGTCGATGTCCCCGACGGTTCGCGCCAGTTGCTCGACGCTCTCGGCCCCGAAGGGTTCGCCCGGTGGATGATCGATCAGGAGCGGGTGCTGATGACCGACACCACGTTCCGGGACGCGCACCAGTCGCTGCTGGCGACGCGGTTCCGCAGCTACGACCTGGTCGCCATTGCGCCGGCCTATGCGCGGCTGCTGCCCCAGCTTCTCTCGGTCGAATGCTGGGGCGGCGCGACCTTCGACGTGGCCATGCGCTTTCTCAACGAGTGTCCCTGGGAGCGGCTCCAACGGCTGCGCGCCGCGATGCCCAACCTCCTGACGCAGATGCTGCTGCGCGCGTCCAACGGCGTCGGCTACACCACCTATCCCGACAACGTGGTGCGCTATTTCGTGCGCCAATCGGCCGACAACGGCATCGACCTGTTCCGCATCTTCGATTCGCTCAACTGGGTCGAGAACATGCGTCCGGCCATGGACGCGGTGCTGGAGACCGGCAAGCTCTGCGAGGCGGCGATTTGCTACACCGGCGACATCACCGACCCCAACCGCACGAAGTACGACCTCAAGTACTATGTCGCGCTCGCCCGTGAGCTGGAGGCCGCGGGCGCGCATATCCTGGGTCTCAAGGACATGGCGGGTCTGTGCAAGCCGGCGGCGGCGCGGATCCTCGTCGAGACCCTCAAGCAGGAGATCGGCATCCCCATCCACTTCCACACCCACGACACCAGCGGGATCTCCGCGGCAAGCGTGCTCGCGGCCGTGGATGCCGGGGTCGACGCCGTGGATGCGGCGATGGATTCCATGAGCGGGCTGACCTCGCAGCCGAGCTTCGGTTCCATCACCGCGGCGCTGCGCCATTCCGCCCGTGACCCCGGAATCGATCCCGATACGGTGATGGTGCTCTCCGGCTACTGGGAGCAGGTGCGCAACCTCTATCGCGCTTTCGAGAGCGAGTTCCGCGC
>JAJDTQ010000014.1 GCA_022827045.1 Candidatus Binatia bacterium | reverse complement strand
CTATGAGAAGCGGCGCATCGATCGCACCTTCGCCAACCTGAACCGGAAGGCCCGGACTCTCGGCTACCGGCTTGTCCAGGCCGCCGTCAACGAAGAAGTACCCAACGGCGCACCGGCAGCGGCTTAGTTACTCAAGAGAAGAGGCGAGAGCGGCGGACCTTTTGCTCACGGGCACGGCCGACGGGCGCCTGTGGCCGGTCCTGGGGCCGGCCGATCTGGCTCATGTGGACTGGGCGGCGATGGCCGGCCAGGTGCCCGACATGCTGATCCTCGTGTTGATCGCTTTCCTCTGCATCATCATGAACGTGGCCGGCCTCGAGCTTGCCGTCGACCAGGAGCTGGACTGGGACGGGGAGTTCAGGGCCACCGGGGTTGCCAGCATGGTCAGCGGTCTGGGCGGCGGCACGGTGGCGACTCTGGTCGTCCCGGCCTCGCTGCGCAGCAAGCTCTTCGGGGCCGCTACCCGGCTGACCGGTGTGGTCACGGCCGCCGTCATCGGAAGCGCGTTGCTCTTGGGCGACGGCATGCTGGAGCTCGTCCCGACGGCGATCGTGGGAGGGATTCTCGTCTTTGCCGGCCTCGGCATGTTGGACGAAGGCCTCGTGAGGAGCCGCCGGCGGCTTCCAGCCTCCGAGTTCGCCATTATCCTCCTCATCTTCACGGTCATCATCACCCTCGGGTTGTTCGAGGGGGTGGCCGCCGGCATGCTGGCCACGCTCGTGTTCTTCGCGGTCCGGCTCAGTCGCGTGGACCCCATCGAAGACTGGTTCACCGCCCGCGAGCGCCGGAGCAACAAGGTCCGTTCCGTGCCCCAGCGCGCCATCCTGCTGGCGGAGGGTGAGCGCGTGCACGTCTACCGGCTGCGCGGCTACATCTTCTTCGGCAGCGCGATCCCCCTGACCGATCGTCTCAAGGAATCCCTGAGCGGCCCTTCGCCTCCTTCCTCCCTGATGCTGGACTTCACCACCGTCTCCGGCTTCGACTTCTCGGCGGTGAACACGCTCGGCAGGTTCCTGCAGGCGGCGCAGACGGCAGGTGTGCGGCTGGTTCTGAGCGGTGTGTCCGAGACGTTCAGGTTCGGCCTGGAGCGCAATCTGCCGCCCGCCGTGTTTGCCGAGTTGCTGTTCGAGGCGGATGTCGAGCGCGGTCTCGAGCATTGCGAGGAGATCGTCATCGAGGCGTGGAGGGCGGACGAGACCATGCCGGACGCGCGGCGCGCTGCATTGCTGGAGCGAACCGCCGAGGACGTCCAGCGTTACCTGGAGCGGCAGATCCAGTTCGAGGACCTGATGGAAGAGCTTGGACGCTGGCTCACGCCCCACGAGTTCGGCGCCCAGGAGCCGCTCGCGGGGCGGGACGCGCCGCAAGACGGTCTGCAACTGCTGCTATCGGGTCGTGCGTCGGTCTACGATGACGCCGGAGCGCGTCTCCATCAGTTCAGCCCTGGCGACGCGATATGGCCGGACGAGGCGGCGCCGGTGGTGCTCGCCGACGAGCCGTGCCGGACCATGGTGGTGAGTCCGGCCACCTGGGGCTGGCTGGAGGAGCACGAGCAGGGCGTTGCCCTGAACCTCTATCGCTACTTGCTCGCCCGGCGTCTCGACGCCGAGCCGGGTGCAGGAAAGGCGCGGGAGGCATCCGGCGCGGGCGAGGAATCGACGTGATTCATCGGAAGGGGGTCAAGACCGGTGAAGGCAATCAGGGTGTTTCTGCTAGAATGACCGCGGGTATCTGCTGATTTCCGAAAGGTCCCAGTAAAGGCGAAAAATGGAGGAATCCGCAACGGGATTGCGCATCGGCATCGACGTCGGCGGCACGTATATTAACAACTAAAATCGGAGTTATCGCCATGCGGCGCCATAGGACGACCCCGGACGCCATCCACGGACAGTACCTCATAACTGACTAATAATAAAAAACAAAATAGTGGTCAGAGCCCTCTTGCATCGACGCCTCCGATGCGCTTCAATATCCATGGGATTGCGGCCAGTCGCTTTCGGTACGCTTTCGCTTACGGTGAGTGGGACGGGCCAAGCGCGTTTTTGTTTGGGAAAGCGTTCCGTCACGCGGTGATGAAGGGGATGATGGCACTCACTCAGCCAAGGCGGGCGTGGCCCGGCCAGAACGCGGAGTTGCCGTTGTCTTCTCCATCATCGTCACCTCGTGACCGAAACGGTTTCTTTCGTTCGGTGAACGGGTGAACGTTTTTGTTCGGCCGGTAACGGTAGCCGGTTGAGGGCCGGACCACAACTTTTGGAAGGACAGGACGATAGTGGGTAGAGGAGGGTTTCGATGGCCAAGCTTGAGTACCGCAACATTTCCAAGCGCACGGTCGATGGGCTTTCGGTGGAGGACAGGGAGGCAGTGTTCTGGGACAGAGAACTTCAGGGGTTCGGGGTGAGGGTGTATCCTTCGGGGTCCAAGGTGTACGTGGTTCAGACGCGTCACAAGGGGCGGTCGCGGCGGGTGACTCTGGGGCGGCACGGGGTGCTATCGGCGGACAAGGCACGGCGGAAGGCGGCGGAGGCCATCGCGCGGATCAAGAGCGGGGAGGAGCCCGGAGAGAAGCCGCCCGGGAGGGTGACGGTGGCGGATCTTGCGGCGCGGTACCTTAGGGAGCACGTGGAGGTGCGCTGCAAGGCGAGTACCCAGAAGATGTACCGGAGCGTGGTGGATCGGTTCATTGTGCCTGCGTACGGGCAGGTGGCGGTGGAAGAAGTGGAGCGGGAGCACATAGCGAAACTTCACCTGGAGCTTCGTGACATACCGTACCAGGCGAACCGGGCGCTGGAGATCGGGGTGAAGCTTTTCAACCTGGCGGAGGAGTGGAAGCTCAGGAAGGGGAGCAACCCGTGCAGGTTCGTGCGGAAGTACCGGGAGCAGAAGCGGGAGCGTTTTCTGACGGACGCGGAGTTCCGGCGTCTGGGGGAGGTACTGAACGACCTGGAGGCCCAAGGGCGGTTGCCTGTGTACCCTGCGGCGGCGATCCGGCTGCTGATGCTGACGGGGTGCCGGCGGAACGAGATCGTGGAGCTCGAGTGGGAGGACGTGGACCTCGTGGCCGGGGAGTTGCGGCTGCGGGATTCGAAGAGCGGGGCAAGGCTGGTGCCGCTGTCGCCTGCGGCGGCGCGGGTGCTTGTGGGCCTGCCCCGGATCGAGGGCACCCCGTGGGTGATTCCGGGGACGAAGCGGGGTCGACATTTGTCGGACCTGAACCACTACTGGGAGCGTGTGCGGGAGGAGGCGGACCTGGGCGGGGTGAGGCTTCATGACCTGAGGCACTCCTTTGCGAGCCGGGCGCTGGCACTGGGGGAGAGCCTGTCGATGATCGGGAAGCTGTTGGGCCACAACAAGATCGACACGACGTCTCGGTACGCGCACCTGGCGCGGGATTCGATCAAGGCGTCGTCTGCGCGGGTGGCGGACAGCATCGGGGCGGACATTCTCGGGGGCCGGGAGGGAGAGGCGTCCGCGTGAAGGGGCGGGGCCATCGGGTCCTGTCGATTGTGGAGGTGTGGGATGGCCGGCGACGGGGAACTGAGGGCGAAGCTGGCGAAGGTGGAGGAGTTGTTCCGGCGCGCGGGGAGCGCGGGGGAGCGGGCGGCGGCCGGGGCTGCGATGGAGCGGCTGCGGGACCGTCTGGGCGGTTCCGGCGGGGAGCGTGATGAGGAGGGCGAGGTTCGGCTGTCGCTGCCCGACGTGTGGTCGGTTCGGCTGTTCGTGGCGGTGTGCCGCAAGCACGGGGTGCGTCCGTTCCGGTACCGGCGGCAGCGGCGCACGACGGTGATGGTGCGGGTGGGGCAGGGGTTGTTGGAGCGGGTGCTGTGGCCGGAGTTCGAGCGGCTTCACCGGGAGCTTGAGAGCTACTTCGAGGACGTCACCGATCACCTGATCGAGGACGCCCTGGGTTCGGACGGGGAGGACGGCGGCCTTGGTTGGCGGTAGGCTGGATCGGGGGGTAGAGGGCTGTTGTACGGCCCGGCGATGGGGTATCGTTCCGGCATGGACGACGAACGTGTGAACGGCAGGATCGACGAGGCGGTGCTGGCGCTGCTTTATCTGGGGATATTCGAGAGCGGTCCCGAGGGCGGCGCGCGCGCCTGGAAGTCCTTCGACTTCGATGCGATGGAACGCCTTCACAAGAAGGGGCTGATCTCCGACCCGAAGGGGAAGGCCAAGTCGGTGGTTGTGACCGGGACGGGGCTGCGCGAGGCGGAGGCGGCCTTCCTTCGGCTGTTCGAGGCCGATGAGTGAGCGGTCGCGCACCCTCAAGGATCCCGGTTCCCGCATGAGCGGCCTGATGCGGTCCGCTGAAGCAGGCGAACCCGTGGAGAGGATCCTGACGCGACAGGACGCTAGCGGGGACGAAGCCGCACTCATCCGCGCCCGTCTCGCGAAGCTGACGGAGGAGAAGGACGCGCCGGAGGCGCGGCTCGCGGCGCTTGAGTCCAGGGTTTCAAGCTCGCTGGAAGAGAGCCTGCACCAGGGGCGGGTGACCGAGCATTCGCCTCCGCGGGAGAAGATCGCGGTGTTCCGCTCGCTCTTTCGCGGCCGCGACGATGTCTATCCGAAGCGTTGGGAGAACGCCCGGACCCGGTTCCTGAAACAACACCACGTGCCGCGGGCCGGCTGCGCGCTCCCAGATCCCGCGGCGCCGCCCTCGGGTAATACGGCTCGATCCGCGCTTCCAGCGCGACCATGTGTTCGGGTCTGGGCGGGGGTACTCACAGCAATGCGCATTTCCTACCGTGTCTGGGCGGCTTCGGTAACGAGTCTGCAGGAGCGTGTTTCTCTGCGAGGTCGGCTGGCGAGGATCGTCCCGGCCGTCGTCATTCTGGCCGTTCTATGGGGCTGCGGCGGCGGGAGCGGTGGGCCTCCCGCTGTTCCGGAAACCGATCCGGCCACTGGGCGTTCGAGTTTGCCGCCCGGCATTCCCACAGGCGCGTACCTGTGGATGGACACCTTCCGCCCGGGCGCCCCGGTAATGGAGTTCGGTGGATCGGTACACGTCGGAGCCGATGTCGCGCCGGCGGCGGATGCCCTCGCCGGGAACGGCGAGCGCAACGGGGTTGCGCTGTCGAACGGCACGGTGCGCGACGGGACGAGCGCCGCAGACGTGGTCCGCTATCTGCGCACGGCAGCGAGTCACAACGTGTCGGCAGGGAGCGTGACCGGGCTGGCGACCTACCCGGAGGCACAGACCATGAGCGTTGTTCTGGTGTCGGGCAAGGAGACGCGCAACTGGGACACGCGTTTCGGTCGCCTCACGCAGGACGCCGTCGGGATTGTCAATGCGGCGCTGCCCTTCGAACGACAGATCCGCATCAGCCCGCATCTGACCCCCGAAGGCTCAGGCGGTGCGTTTCTTGGGCGGGCAGTTGGCGAGATCTGGGTGCAGTTCATTCCCAAGACGCATCCCGTTTATCCCGGGGGCGCCGATCCGTTGGAGCTGGGACGCACCGCGGTCTTTTACCACGTCAGGGACGAAGGAGCGGCAACGCTCGAGATCTCGGAGGACGGTGCGGGCTACTCCACGGTGATCATCGATTCCGAGAGGGCCGCATCGTTGAGCGATCCGGAAGTCGTCCACGTGCTGGTCCACGAACTGCTCCACGCGGTGGGGTTCGTGAGCCACACCGATCCGCGGGAATTCGACTCGACGCTGAGCGAGGCGGGTTTCTTTCCCGGGACGCAGCCGCGCGCCCTGATCCATCCGATCGACCGGGAGGGCGTGCTCGCGGCCTACAGCCGCTTTGCGCCCGGCGCCTTGCCGGAGGACATCACCGCCGAGAGCCTCGGGCCATGGGCCGATGCGTCGTCGCATGTGCGCGGGGATCTCGGGATTGGCGCCGGCGAGATCGCCTTCGGGGTGGCGTTCCGCAATGGTCTGGCGCAGCCCTGGGCGTTCGGACCGAAGCCCGGGAGCGCGCTCGGGCACGACCCGGCGCTGTCGGGAAGCGTGAACTGGAGCGGCGCGCTTTTGGGCATCACGCCGTCCGGCAGAGGGGTGGTGAGCGATTCCTCGCTGACGCTCGACATGGAAAGTCTTTCAGGGGAACTGGCCTTCACCGGCATGCGCTACGAGGGCGGCGGACCGTGGGGAGACGGCGACCTCCGTTACGCGGTTCGCGCGTCGGGCTCCGACAACACCTTCGCGCGGTCGGACGCGGAATTCATCAGGGTCGGGCCGGGCTACGCATGGAGCGGCAAGGATCTCGGAGCGGTGACCGGCGTCTTTTTCGGATCCGGCCACGAGGGCATGGGCGGTGTGCTCGAACGCCACGACCTGTCCGCGGCTTTCGGCGGGAAACGGTAATCACTGCAATCGGAACCGGGCGCCAGTCGGCGGTGCGCCTGCACCGGCCTGCGTCCGGGCGAGGTGGCCAAGCTCCAGTGGGAGCGCATCGACCTGGGCCACGCCATCCTGCGGGTGGATGAGACCAGGACCGGGAAGCCGCTGGAGCTTCCTCTCACCTGGCAACTGACCGCCGTTCTCGACCGCCGCCGGGACAGAGCGCGGTCATGCGACGCAGCGCTTCGGCTTGTCCGGGCCGGGTCGCGAGATGGAGCGTGACGGCCGTATCGTCGCCCCGGGCCTCGATGGTGAAGGCCTTGCGTCCGGTCTGGCGCGCAAGCCATCGGATGAGCGCGTGGGGGGTGAACAGGACGTGGAGGTCCGGGCGCTCGTTCCAGTAAGTGGCGCGTTGCCGTTCGAGAACGCCGTGCGCCGTCAAGGGGCCGTGCTCCCGGTCGACCCCGGCGCCCGGGAAGCGGACCTCGACCGGCCAGCGCTCGCGCGCACGCCCGGCGAGCTTCGCGATCCAGTGCCTTGGGTCGATCCACGTCCAGGCGTCGCTCTGCTCGGGGTGGTCGGGGAGGGCGAGGCGCCCTTCGGTGTAGCCGGGGTCGGGGCCCAGGGTGTCGGCGGGGCCGGGGATCCGGCATGCGATGACGAGCCCCGCGATGTCGCCTCCCGGGAGCTGGTAGACACCTGTGTGCCCGGGCACGAGGAGCCGGGCGCGGCGCGTGGACAGCTTGAGCCAGACCCCCCGCCCGTCGCCGCTTGCGCTGACTCCTTCGAGTCCGCGAAACGGTGCTTGTGCGTCGAACGGTTTCGCCATGGCGCTCGCGCCGAGGAGTGCGCCGGCCGCCATGGTGACGGCGGCGGCGCGCAACGCCTCCACGAGACCGGAACCGACGACGGGGATTCCTCTCCTTGCCATGGACCGTACGCCTCCGGACCCACCCACTGGCGCGCCGACCCCCGGGCAATCGCTATCCCTTGAATACCGTGCCGGCGGTGGCCGTCGCGGTCCGGCTCGTCGGCTGCCGGGACTCGATTGCCTTCGCCCGGTTCGCCGCCCGGATCGGTGGTGTCCAATGTGGAGATTGTAGCACGAACACCGCTCGCTCAAGTGTTTGGGCAAGGGGCTCACCGGTCGCGAATTCCCCTTGACAAGTATCGGACATGATCTAGAATCGATACCTGCAACGGGTTGCGCTACGGGAGGATTGCAATGACGTGGCGTAAAG
>JAJDTQ010000064.1 GCA_022827045.1 Candidatus Binatia bacterium | reverse complement strand
TGGAAATCCGACACCCATGGCCGGACGAACGATTTGCCGTCAGCGTCTGAACAGCGCAACCCAAGGGAGGAGCCGGATGCCTTAGCGGGCACGTCCGGATCTGAGCGGGGGGCGCTGGGCAACCAGCGTCCCTACCGCAATAAAAGGTGGACGCCCGCTGCTCGTTGCGGCGCAGGTGGACCGGCTGGAGGGCGTAGTCGAGGTCCTTGAGCGACAGCGCGATCCGCACCCGGTAGGACGCGGAGCTTCTGAAGTAACCGTAGAGTTTCATGAGTCCTCCGATGCTGACCGAGGCAGGCCCGTTCCGTCGGCATTTTTGCCCGCCCGCCAAGGGGTATCCTAGCACGACACCCGCACCGGAGTTAAAGGAGCCGAATCGTCGTGCGCCGACAAGACGCGTTCCTCCCGGTCGCCATCCCCGGCCCCTGACCGTCTGGTCATTCCCAATTCGGCCGGAGTCCGGGGCCTTCGCCCACAAGTTGTGTTCCGGTGTTTCTTGAAAATTCTACCTTTTTGAATAGTGCCGTAAATTCATACTTGCGTTGGACAGGGTTATATGTTCTTATAAATGATGGTTATCGGGTGACGGTTCTGAAAAATTGTGGTTGCCTGAGCGGGAAAATTGAACTCAACCGATAGCGATTCCCAGGTCAATCCAGTTCAAATTCGAGAAACCTTATGCCCAGCCGTAAACGTTCACATAATGTAGGGACGGCCTTGCATCGCCTGAGAAGGGAGAACGGTTGGACCCTTTCGACCGTAAGCAACAAGACGGGTGTGGCCGTCTCCACCCTCTCCAAGATCGAGAACAACCAGACATCTCCGAACTACGATGTGTTGGTCCGGTTGTGTGAAGGCCTCGATCTGAATCTGGCCGAGTTCTTCGAAGGCGGGAGTTTCGCGACCTTCGCCCACGGGTCACGGACGGTCAACCGGCTTGGTGAAGGGCTTCGGGTCGGCACCCCGGACCGCGAGTGCCTAGTGTTGAGCGGTGAATTGTCGACGAAGGCGCTTCATCCCCGCCTGTTTCGGGTCGCGAAGGCACCCGACGACACAGTCGTCGCGCTGGCTCACGCCCACACCGGGGAGGAGTTCGTCTACGTTGTGAGCGGATCGGTAAGGTTCTATATGGAGCCCTACAGTATCTTGGAGTTGCGCGAGGGCGAGTCGGTGCACTTCGACGCACGCATGCGCCACGGATGGGCCGCGGCCGGCGATGAGGCCGTGACGCTGGTGGTGGCTCAGACTGCGTTGGAAGGCGGTGGTACGGCAGGAAACGCGAGTCCGCGAATCGCGGACGATGTCGAAAGGGATTATGATAGAACGTGATGGTACCCGCGGCGTTGATTTCCCGAAAGGTGAAAACGCCATCGGATAAACTTTCCACTATCGTATTAAAGACGCCATCCAGGGAAAGGCACCAAGCAGCCTTTCATTCAGGCCAAGCAACCTCAAGATCGGAACGTAGCTGGTCGCCCGCCGACGTCGCGGCTGTTGACTTGCAACGGCGTCGTGATTTCCTCCGTGAAGGCCGCGTCCCGCGACCGGGCCGTTTCCGTTGACAGCCGAACCTTTTTTACCCGATAGTGCGACCGGAGCGCGTGGTGTGGTGGCGGTAGCCGCGGAAATACCACAGGAGGAATACCCATGCGAGAGGTCGGAGTTGTCGATGCGGACTCCCATGTCATGGAAGTGCCGGAGACCTGGGACTATCTGGACGATGAATTTCGCGACAGGCGGCCGCTGGTCGTGCGGGGGGAGGGGCTGGCAACTCACTCCCACATCGATGCCTGGTGGCTCATCGACGGTCAGATCCATCCCAGGTTGTGGGGTTCGGGCACGACCTTCAGCGGAACCCCGCTGGAGATGAGGTTCGCCCGCGACAAGATCTTCAACATCGGCAGCCAGGGGCTGACGGACATCGACGCGCGGATCAAGGACCTGGATGCGTTCGGCATCGACATACAGGTCATCTATTCCTCGATCCTCTTCCATCGCCTTACCGAAGATGCGAGGTTCGAGGCGGCGTTGATGCAGAGCTACAACACCTGGATCTCGCAACGTTGCGCCGAGCGACCGGAGCGCTTGAAGTGGGCCGCGGTAATTCCCATGCGCGATCCGGATGCCTGCGTGGCGGAGGTCCGCCGGGCGCGGGAACTGGGAGCGGTGGGGCTCATGATCGGGGGCAGCGCCGGCCAGCGGCTGTTGCACCACCCGGACCTGTCGCCTTTCTATGCCGCCGCCTGCGAGGTGGACCTGCCGGTGTGCATCCATACGGGCTGGAGCGCGCCGGGCCTGACGCAGACCTGCGAGGACCCCTACGCGGCACTTATCCTCAGCTTCACGCTGCCGGTGCTGATGGGATTCTTCAGTATCCTGGGGGGCGGGGTGCTGGACCGTTTCCCGAAGCTTCGGGTGGCTTTCCTGGAGGCGGGTTCCGAGTGGATCCCGTACATGGTCGGGCGGATGGACCACTACCATCCGGTTGTGGCGATGCTCGGCAACCGTTCGAAGAAGCTTCCCAGCGAGTATCTCAAGGAAGGGCGGGTGTACGTGACGTGCGAGGCTGAGGAGCCGCTCCTGCCGCAGGTAATCGATCTGGTGGGAGAGGACCAGATCCTCATCGAGGGAGACATCCCCCATGCCGAGGCCCGCGAGACCGGAATCGAGGAGATCCGGGAACGCACCGACATCTCCGAAGCCGTCAAGCAGAAGATCCTGCGCGAGAACGGCCTGGCCTTCTACAATCTTTGACGATCCGCCCGGCGGTTCCGGAGAGCGGGTCCCGGTCGCTTGCCGGGCCACGGGTCTCGACTGTAACCCGCCGGGGAGAGCTTCCCGGCTCAGCTCCGCTTGATCACCCCGCTCGAGGTGAATCCTCCGTCCACCGGCAGGGTGATGCCGGTGATGTAACCGGACTGCGGCAACGCCAGAAAAAGGGCCGCGTGGGCCACGTCCTCCGGCAGGGCGAAACGGCGCATGGGAATGGCCCGGTCATACGCGCGGCGGGTTTCGTCGTCGTACATCTTGCGCGTCAGGGCGGTGTCGACGGGGCCGGGCGCCAGCGCGTTGACGGTCACCCCGGTTTCCGCCCATTCCAGGGCCATGACACGGGTCATGGTGATCATCGCGCCCTTGGTGGCGCCGTATGCCGTGCGCCCGGTGCCTCCCCGCATCCCGGAGATGGAGGCCATCGCGACGATTCGTCCGTAGCCCGCCTTTACCATGACCGCGCCGGCGGCCTGCATGACCAGGAAGCTGCCGGTGAGATTGATCGAGATCATGCGGTCCCATTCCTCGCGAGTGGTCTCCAGCGCGAGTTTCTCCAGCCCGATTCCGGCGAACGGCATCAGGATTTCCACCGACCCGAACCGCGCCGTCGTAGCCTGGATCAGAGCGTCCACGTCGTCGCCTTGGGTCACGTCGGTCTTGACGAACAGTGCCGCAACGCCCTGTGCCGTCAGCTCCTCCACCACTTGCGAGCCGGCCTCTTCGTTGATGTCGGCGATGACGACGTTCGCCCCGGCTTCGGCCAGCAGCCGGACGGTAGCGCGGCCGATGCCGTTGGCGCCGCCGGTGACGACGGCGGTGTGTCCCTTCAGCGAGTACATGTTGCTTCCTCCGCCGCTATTCGATGATACCAAGCCTGCGCCCCACTTCGGCGAAAGCCGCGATGGCGCGGTCCAGCTCTTCGATGTCGTGGGCCGCCGACATCTGGGCGCGGATTCGATCCTGTCCTTGCGGGACCACCGGGAAGGAAAAGGCGGTCACCAGCACGCCTCGTTCCCGAAGTCCGTCCGCGCAAGCCTGCGCCAGCTTCGGGTCTCGCAACATCAGCGGCACGATAGGGTGTTCGCCGGGCAGGAGCTCGAACCCCAGGGCGGTCATTTCCGAGCGGAAGTGGCGCGCGTTGTGCCACAGCCGGTCGCGCAGATCGGTGGAACCCGTCAGAAGGTCCAGCGCGCTCAGGCTCGTCTGTGCGATGACCGGCGCCAGGGTGTTGGAGAACAGGTAGGGGCGCGCGCGCTGACGGAGCCATTGGACGATCTCGGCGCGCGCCGAGACATAGCCGCCGGCCGCTCCGCCCAGCGCCTTGCCCAGCGTTCCGGTGAGAATGTCCACACGCCCTCCGACGCCGCAGTGCTCGGGCGTGCCACGGCCGGTGGCGCCGACGAAGCCCACGGCATGGCTGTCGTCGACCATGACCAGTGCTTCGTGTCTCTCGGCCAGATCACAGATGGCCGGAAGGTCGGCGATGGTCCCGTCCATCGAGAATACGCCGTCGGTGGCGATCAGCCGATAGCGGGCTTCCCGCGCCTCCACGAGCCGAGCCTCCAGTTGGGCCATGTTGGCGTAGCGGAACCGTTGCGCCTTGCACAGGCGCACGCCGTCGATGATGGACGCGTGGTTCAACGCATCGGAGATGACCGCGTCCTCCGGCCCCAGGAGACTTTCGAACAGGCCCGTGTTGGCGTCAAAGCAACTGGGGAAGAGTATCGCGTCCTCCATCCCCAGGAAATCGCTCAGGCGCTTTTCCAGGCGCTTGTGGGGGAGTTGGGTGCCGCAGATGAACCGGACCGACGACATGCCGAACCCGTATTCGTACAACGCCTGCCTGGCAGCCTCGATTAGCCGAGGATGATTGGACAGTCCCAGGTAGTTGTTGGCGCACAGATTGATGCAGGCCGCGCCGTTCTCAAGCGTGATCTCGCCCTGTTGCGGGGAGGCGATGACCTGTTCCTGCTTGAACAGGCCCTCGGCCTTGAGGTCTTCGATGCGTGCGGCCAAGTCGCCGACGAAAGCGTGTGCCATGTGCCCGCGGCCCTGTTCATCCATGGGAGCAGCTCGGGGAGTACGTCATGGCTCGCTCCGTGCGACCTCTTCCCAGACGTACAACGGCTCGATCTTGCCGGCTTCGATCTCGCGCATGCGCTCCTCGCTCACGGGATAGTTGAACTGGGCGTTGCGGAACCTTACGCGTGCGTCGCCGTGCCGCTTGACGTATCCCTTGATCCGCTCCAGGTCTTCCTCCGTCAACTCGAGGTCGTGGAAGCGTTCCAACTGGTCGGCGCCGTGCCGCAGCTCGTCGTTCAGGACCACTTCCATGGCTTCGGCCACCCGCCGCTCGAGCTCGCCGCCCTTGATCCGGCTCAAAGCGAAGAACGTACCCGAGCCGCCGCCCTCCAGCACCCCTTCGTCCCCCACCAGGGCTGCCCAGGGCGCCCCCTCCGCCGCCAGCTCGTCGGCGATGGCTTTCTTTTCACGGGACAACCGGATGCTGGCCTCGTTTTCGGGGAGGGTCGGATCGGGATTGAAGATGTCGTAGCGGCGCAGCTCGCCGATGAAGGGCTGCTCGCCCGTGAACCATGCCAGCACGTCGTGGCACATGACGTAGTGGTTGGTTTCCTCGTGAAGCTTCTCCAGGGTTTCGAGGTAGGTGTGCCGGTCCACCGTGACGCCCAGCCATCCCAATTGATTGGCCAGCAGGCCGCCCAACTGGTACACGCGGGTCAGCTCCCGGCCGGTCTGCTGCCTCAGAAACCGGATGTGGTCTTCCCGGGGCCGCGGCCGGCTGAAGTAGGTGGTGGCGATCTCCGCTTCCCCCGCCGCGCACTTGCCCAGCAGCACGCCGACCTCCCGCGCCGCCCGTTCACCCATGCTCTCTCGTGAATCGGCCACTGTGGCGCCTCCCGTGAATCGGGCCGGCCCCGCCCGCGCCACGATGCCGCGCCGGCGTCGCGGGCGGATCGACCCGTCAGAGTCCGTAGAACTTTTTCGGGTTGTCCGCGAGTATCTTCTCGATGACCGCGGCCGGCACGTCTTCGCGCTCCCGCATCACGTCCACCAGGCGCGGCTCGTTGGCGGGATCGGTATGGCCGTAGTCCGAGCCGATGAGGAGGTTGTCCTCGCCGGTGTAGTTGAGCAGGTAGGGCAGGTCCTCGTCCGCCTCGCAGGCTACGTAGATGCGGTAGTCCTGGAACAACTCCACGTTGCTGTCGTGCTTCCACCTGGGCCGCTGTATGCCCCTCCGGCCGCCCATGTTCACGGCCCGGGACTCACGCCGCAGCAGGTGGATGAGATAGGGGATCCAGCTCGCCTTGGCCTCGATGAAGCCGAAACGCAGACCGGGATACCGTGCCGGCAGGTGGTTGGCGATGAGGTCCCGGAACGCGAACAGGGGCACCACCACTTGGTTGCCGAAGACCGAGCTGGTGGCCAGGTCGAACAGGTTGAGCAGGGTCCGCGAGCCTGATCCGGTATGGATACAGATGGGCAGGTCGAGCTTCTCGGCCTCTTCGTAGAGGGGGAAGAAGTAGGGGTCGGCGACGCTGCGGTCGCCTTCGAGTCCCCTCAGCGAGACCCCTACCGCGCCGGTGGACTTGGCCTTCCGCATCTCCTCCAGGGAGGCGTCCATGGAGTGCAGCGGCGGCACCACCACCCAGCGGAGCCTCCCGCCGGACTTGGACCACACGTCCGCCATCCAGTCGTTGTAGGCGCGGCACAGGGCGGTCTCCAGCTCCGGGTCGTCGGTGAGGTAGATCAGGAACAGGGTCGGATAGATGACCTGTACGTCCACGCCCAGCCGGTCCATGTCCGCCAGCCGCGCCGGCACGTCGGTGATCTCTCGGCAGGCGATGAGCACGTCCTGGCGCCGGCCCTGGGCCTTGGAGCGGGACGGCGTCACCAGCCGGAAGCCGCCCCGGCCGGCGGGCTTGGGAAAGAGGTTGCCGTCGATCAGCCACAGGACGTTTATGTCCGCGTAGAGCGTATCGTCCGGCACCTCGGTCATCACCGGCCGGCGGGGATACATGGAAGGCTCCATGAGCTCCCACATCCCCTCCGATTCGGATATGTGCGTATCCGCGTCGATTACACCCGGCATGTCGTCCTCGCTCGGTTATGGCCGCCCGAAATGAGCCGGACGGATCCCGTACTACTTCTTCAGCGCCTTGCGGATGCTGTCCGCCTCCTTTTGCACATGGCCGATCAGGTTGTTGGCCGACTTCACCGCGGCCGCGGAGTCGCCCGGATCGATGGGGACGCCGCTCTTCTTGGCCCAGTCCGTGAACAGCGGGTCGTTCATGGCCTTGACCACGATCTCCTCGAGCTTCTTCGCCCGCTCGGGCGGGACGCCGGGAGGCAGGGCCACCAGCCGCAGGACGCTGCTCAGGTACCCGTTGCCCAGCTCCGCGGAGGTGGGGGTGTCCGGGCAGGCCCAGGAACGTTTCGGCGCCAGGTGGACGACGCAGCGGAGATCGCCGCCTTGCGCCAGCGGCCCCACCGTGGAGTGCTCGCTGGGGTTGAGCCAGGTCACGAAGTCGCCCCGCATCAGGCCTGGCACGCTGTCTCCGGTTCCACGGTAACCCGTGACCACGTCGAAGCGCAGGCCCAGGTTCTTGGCCGCCAGGTAGGACGGCAGCCATCGCCCGGTTCCGATGCCCTCGACTCCCCAAGGCAGCCGGTCGAGCTTTTTGAGGTCGTCCAGCGTCTTATGCGGGGATTTTCCCGACACGAACAGCGTATAGGGGTCGTTCCCCATGCGGGCGATCCACTGGAACTTGTTCAGCTCGTAGCCGGGGTTCTTGGTAGCGGTGATGGTGGGCGGGATCAGGCCCAGGAGGTCGAGGAGCCCTACCGTGTGACCGTCCGGCTTGGACCGGTACAGGTAGATGGCGCCGCGCCGCCCGCCCGCGCCGGTGACGTTCTTGACGATGACGCGAATGCCCTTGGGCAGATACTTGTCGAGGCTGCGGGCCAGCGCCCGGCTCATGGCGTCATAGCCCCCGCCGGGCGGAAATTGCACCACCCAGTTGATCGTCTTGCTGGGAAAGTCGGCTTGCGCGGGTACCGCGGCCAGTGCAAACGCTGCCGCGACAAGCAGCACGCCGGTGAGGCGAACGATCGATTTCATGGATTCCTCCTTCTATCGTTGTCAGGCTTCCGCCTTGACGTTCAGCTCCATTACGCCGATCTTCTCGATCTCTCCCCTGAGCTTGTCGCCGTCCAGCAGCGTGTGGACGCCCGCCGGCGTGCCGGTGGTGATGAGGTCGCCGGGCCTGAGCGTGACCACGCTCGACAGGAAGCGGATGTGGTCCCGGACGCCGCAGATCATGTCGCTGGTGTGGGCGGTCATCACCTGCTCGCCGTTGTGCCACGCCGTGAGGGAGAGGTCCTGGGGCTCCGGGACCTCGTCCCTGGTGACGATCCAGGGACCCACCGGGCTGAAGGTGTCGAAGCCCTTGCGAATGTTGCGGGTGTTCTGCTTGCCGCGGCCCCAGGGGTCCCGCTGGCTGATGTCCCAGCAGATGGTGTAGCCGAAGACGTAGTCCAACGCCTCCTCTTCGGTGACCTTCCGGGCGGTCTTGCCGATGACCACGCAGAGCTCGCACTCGAAGTCCACGTCGTGGGAGACCTTGGGGATGATGACGGTGCCGCCCGGCCCGATGATCGACGACACCGGCTTCAGGAAGTCCTGGGACATGTGGTCGTCCTTGTCCGGCAGCTCCTGGTGGCCGCCTCCCATGCGCGTCTCCATCTCCTTGCGGTGGTCCATGTAGTTGGCCGCCGCGGCCCAGAGCGAGGTCGGGTTGTCGATGGGCGCCCGCAGGGTCACCTCGTCCAACGGTGTGGAATCGCCCGACCGGATGCATTCGTCGACGCAGACCGGGGCGTCCGGGTTGCCGGTCATGGCTTCGATGACCTGGACCATGGTGTAGCCGTCCTTGAAGATCCCGGCCGCAACCATGGCCGCGCCCACCGGATAGACCTTGTCGTCCACCACCACTCCCGCCTGCTTGTCGTCATAGGTGCAGAATTTCATGCGTTTGAAGTCCTCCGTGCTGGAATCGTTGCCTTATAACACAACGGGCGAGGGATGGGACAGGGGAGTTGGGCTCGGCGCGCCGGGCTTGACACCCGCGCCTAAATGTTCGATCCCGGTGGCGTCCCCAGCGGCTCACACGACTGGAGCGGGAGGTCCACCATGAAGACGCGGATCCGGCACATCGCCCTCAACACCGAGAACTGGGACCGAATGGCCAAGTTCTACCAGACCATCTTCGGCATGAAGAAGATCACCACCGGCATGACCGACGAGAAGGGCAACTACAACCCCAACCGCGGCCACATCAGCGACGGCGTCATCGGCTTCGCCATGCTGCAGAAGCATCCCGGAAACCAGTCCGGGCTGGACCACTTCGGCTTCGAGGTGGAGGAGATACCGCTGGTGCTGGAGCGCATGCGCAACGACTATCCGGAGCTGCTGGTGGCCAAGAGCCTCCCGCATGTGCCGTTCTCCGTGTCGCGCGGCACCGACCCCTGCGGCACCCAGTACGACATCTCGCAAAAGGGCGTGGCCAAGGTCCGCGAGGGCTATCTGGAGGACGGCTGGGACCAGCCGCGCCGGATCAGCCACATCTCCATCCGCTCGAAGCACCCCGAGCGGGTCGCGGAGTTCTACCACAACGTGTTCGAGCTGGACGTCGGCGAGACGCCGGGACCCGACGGCAGCTTCCGGGTCTCCGACGGCAAGGTGGAGTTGCTGGTGCGCCCGTGCAACAACGCCCTCTACCGTGGCATGCGTGAGGGGCTGGACCACATCGGCTTCCTCGTCGAAGACCTGGAGCGCACCCGGAAGGACATCGAGGAGCTGAGCGAGGTCGCCCCGGAGTCGGCGCCCGCCAACCTGGACGCCGGCCGCTTCGGCGCCATGACCCGGGCGGACCTGGAGGGCTGCGTCATCGGCCAGTACGCCATGGCGGATCCGGATGGAATCCTGCTCGATCTCAACGAGGGATAGAGAGTTCGCTCCCGGTGGCATGCGCCGTGGAAGGACGAAGTTGCAGGGGCGGGCACCGTTCCGGCAACTCGGCGTGCGTGCCGAGGACGAGCCCGGCATCGTGGACTTGTGTGACGAGCCGTTGCCACAAGTCGAACAACTCGTGACTCGAGCGCTCTCTTCGTTGGCCCTTCGGAGCCCTGATAACCTCGGTGTTGAAGTACTCGTCTGGAAGGTCGACGAGCGGCCGTGGGAAGCCCGTGTCACGGCCCGCCGGCATTGCGGGAAAGAAACTGAACATCCCATGGATTGGATCGTTAGGTGTGGCTCCCCGGTAGAGCCGAAGTCGTGCTGACGTTGGCGCGCACGGCTTTGGCGTACACTCCCCTGAGTCGGTCAATGGACCACCGGTCACCTCCAAGAATGTGGGCGGCACCCAGTCTTCGAGCACCACGCGTGCATCGGTCACGTCGTAGTCGACGAAGTCCCTGACCACGAGGACGGTGTCGAGCATCCACCTCCACGCGCCGTCGATTTTCTTGCCGCTTCCGAATGCGATCACAGACCCTTGGCCGAGGTGTCTCAGGCTGGGCTTGTTCGCTTGGTGGCAGTTCGAGTAAAGGAACCGCTCCCCAAAGATGAATGGGTCGGTGTTGTGCAGTCCCTGGTAGTTGTCTTTCGGGATATAGTACGGACGCCAAAGGAACCGAGGATGCTGCGAGTCGCCGTCCTGCGGATTGTATTTTCGGATGAGGTACGATTCCGGCTCCCACTCACCCCATACCCACAAGTCGCCGAACCGTCTGGTGCCGTCGCCTTCGATCCACTCGCCGCGCAACTGCATGAACTTTCGCCTGTGGTCGTCCTCCAACCTGCTCCACTCGCAGCCGCTAGGGAATTTCTGCTCGACTCCCGGGTGGGGGAACTGAACGAAGCAACGCTTATCGGCCATCTTGGTATTTCCTCAGTGCGATGGCGCCCGTCTTCCTTTTTTGGTTACGGGCAGCAGCCCGAACGGCTTCTGATCGGCGGGGCCGAAGACGAAAAGGGACCGTTCGCCGACTACATGGTACCGTCACCGGACTAGCCCTCCCGCCTTCAGCCAGCGTCCGCCATCAGTTCGGAGCGAAGCATTTCCAGTTTCTCGAAGATCCCCTCGATGACGTTGTCCTGTCCGGCGAACAATGCCTCCGGGCCGCTGGCGTTCAGACTACTGAACGGCGCCTCGTAGAGCGCTGACGGCTCCATGACACCCCGCGCAGTGAGTTGGTCGATTACCATCTCGATGAAACGGATCTGCGGCGTAGTCAGGCTTCGGTTGGAGAGGAATTCCGAGAAGGCCTCCTGCGCGGCAGCGCGGTCCATCCCCACCATGCTGCGCACGAAGTGGGCCAGGGAGGGGGCGTCGCTCCGGGCCAGGAGGCCGGTCAACAGCGTCCGGCCGTCGTCCTCGCCAATCTCGACCAGCGTCTGCTCAAGCCCTCGCAGGTCGGTGGCCGTGAGCGGCTGGTTGGTCCGGAGGCGACGGATCACGATGTGGTCGAGATGGTTCTTCAGGTACTCCTGGACCTTCTTCTCGTACTGGACCCCGGTCATCTTCGGCATGTAGTCGGCGGCGTCATCGCGCACGCCCATGATCTCGTCCTGGAAGTTGGTGTAGACGATAGTGCGCGTCTTCCTGTCCAGGAAGGGCACCAAGCCACGCAGCCGCAGGCGCATCTCCTCGAGATCGTTCAAGGCGATACCTTCCCAGAAGGTGTTCTCCTGCATTGAGGCCAAGTAGGCGAGTTGAGCCGCTACCGCGGGAATCGTGCTCTTTTCTTCGAGCATCATGGCGATCTCCACCACTCGTCGGCGGTGCTGCTCTAACGTGCCCGTGTCACCCTCGGCGAGGGCCAGTTGCATCTTCAGCGCCGTGAGATCGAACAGGCGCGACTCGATGTCGTCGGTCTCGATCTGGCTGGGCAATCCGGCAACCTCATTCTGCAGCGTCTCGACGTCGGACGCGGTGAGTCGCTCCCATGACTCCCGCTGCTGGAAACGCTCGACCGCTTCGAGCTGCATCCGCACGATGAAGTTCTCGCGGTTCATCGCCGCCACTTCCCGGTGGAGTTCCGTCGTCAACGCCTCGGCCAGCACCGCCTCCGGATCCAGGTCCGGCGTGGACTGGAGGGTGGTCAGCAACTGCACCCGAGACCGAAAGAGCCGGGTGCCGAGCGGAACGGCCCCACCGGGCTCGATGCCCTCCGGATGCTCGCGGAAAAAGTCGAAATTGAAGCAGAAGTCGAAGACGCGGAAGTCGTGCTTGTCGTCCCCGGGTCCGAACAGGTCGGGGCACAATCGCGTGCCGCGGCCGATCATCTGCCAGAATTTGATGCGCGAGTAGACCGGCTTGAAAAAGACCAAGTTGGCCACCTCGGGCACGTCGATGCCGGTATCAAGCATGTCCACGGAGATCGCGATGTGCGGTGCCTTGTCCTTCCGCGCGAAGTCGTCGAGCAGGCTCTGAGGATACGTGGCGTAGTGATCGATGATACGCGCGAAGTGCCCAGCGTGCTGCGGATAGTGGTGGTTGAACCGCTCTTCGATGAACGTCGCATGGTCGTGATTGCGGGCGAAGATGATCGTCTTGGCCAGTCGGTCGCCACCGTCGACCTTGTGGCCGTGCTCCATGAGATGTTGCAGTACCTTGTCGACCGTGTCGTTGTTGAAGAGCCAATTGTTGATTGCGGATGCGTTGACCCGTTCCGGCAGCACGCCACCGTCCTCGTCGTCACCCCAGTCGAGGCTCTCCCACTGTGCCTGCTCTTCCTCGCTGAGGGAGTCGTAGTCGATGCCTTCCCGCGGAAACCGGAGATCCACTTGCTGAACCTTCGGTGGCACGAGATAGCCGTCCGCCACCGCGGTCGCGAGTTCGTACGCGTCGGTGGGCACGCCCGGCTCCAGATCGAAGAGTTCGTACGTGTTGCGGTCGACCTGATCTTGCGGCGTTGCGGTCAAGCCCACTAGGAGCGAGTCGAAGTACCGAAAGATCGCCCCGAATTTTTGATATACGGAACGGTGCGCCTCGTCGATGATCACGAGATCAAAATGCCCGACCCCGAAGCGAGCCTCGGTGCCCGCTGTCTCGTTGATCAGCCCCATCATCGTCGGATAGGTGCAGACGTAGACCCGCCCCGCCTTGTCCTTCTCGGTTACTAGGTTCACCGGACTCGACTCGGGCAGGTGAGCCTTGAACGCCCCCACCGCTTGGTTCACCAGCGATATCCGATCCGCCAGAAACAGCGCCCGCTTCACCCAGCCCGCTCGCTGCAACAGGTCGACCAGCGCGATCGCCACGCGGGTCTTCCCGCTGCCGGTCGCCATCACCAGCAGCGCCTTGCGCCGCGCCTGTCCGAACTGCTCGGCAATGCTCCCGATGGCCCGCTTCTGGTAGTACCGCTCGACGATGGCGTTCCTTACCCGCGTCACGTCCAGCGGCTCGCGGTGGGCTCGGCGATGGAGCAGTGACGCCAGCTCGTCCTTCTTGTAGAAGCCGGCGACGACTCGCGGCGCGTAGGCCTGGTCGTCCCAGAGGCGGGTCTCGTACCCGTTCGTGTAGAAGATGATCGGGCGCTGGCCGTGCATGGCCTCCAGGCAGTCCGCGTAGAGTTTGGCCTGCTGTCGACCCACTGCCGGATCGACGGTGGTCTTCTTCGCCTCTACCACCGCGAGCGGCTTGCCGTCATCTCCCCACAGGACGTAATCGGCGTAGCCGAGCCCCGAGGCGTTCGGCATGCCCGTGACTTCGTACTCACGGTCGTGTTCTCGGTCGAGCGGCCAGCCGGCACGTTGCAAGGCCAAGTCGATGATCAGCTTGCGGGTCGTGCTCTCGTCCCAGTCGCGGGTCTCGGGGACGGTCTCGTTCTCCGCCTTGATGGTGGCAAGCTGTTCACGTAACGCCTCCAACTCGGCTTCGATCTCCTTGCGCTCGTCGTCAGCTGCGTCCAGTTGACTCTTGAGGGTGTCCAATTCTTCGACGCTGGCCGGCGTAGCGTCCGATTTCAGTTTAGGGACAAGGTACTCGTCGAAGGTCATCCCGCGGAGGTTCTCCGCCCCTTTCCGCAGATATGTACGGCCCGCCCAGTAGAGGATGTGCGCCAACTCCTGTACGACGTTCAGCGCCTGCTCTGGCGCCGGCGTCCTGTTGCCGTGCACCGCGACGTTACCCGCCTGCCGGATGTACTCCGCCTTCTGCCACACGACCTCGGGCATGATCGCTTGGAAGGCGGGCTCGCTGAGGTAGGCGTCCAGGTTCGTGACCTTCGGCGGGTTCAGGGTCTTCTCGATCTTGTAGACACGTTTCACCAGACGCTCCAGCGCGTGCCTTGCATGGAAACACGAGGCCCGCGGGTCGCCGTAGACATGACGCTCCGCATAACTCGCACTCTCCGCCACATGCGGGAACTCCTGCTTCAGGAACGCGAAGTTGGCGGAGATTTCCATCGCGACTCAGAGGTCCCCTCGGAAGGTGCGGGATTGCAGAGAGGCGAAGAGGGTGTCGAGTTCGGTCAAGTGGGCCCGCTGGCAGGCCTTCTGGTGTTCGACGGATTCGGCGATGGCGGCGAAGTGGCGTTGTAAACCCAATGGTGGGGTCGGAAACTTGATGCTTTTCAGTTCGCTCATGGATTTCATATTTTTCATCCCAGTTCCATGCGTCATCCCGAGCACCCGTTGCTCGAACGGTTCGCTTCTCTTGAGTAACTAAGCCGCTGCCGGTGCGCCGTTGGGTACTTCTTCGTTGACGGCGGCCTGGACAAGCCGGTAGCCGAGAGTCCGGGCCTTCCGGTTCAGGTTGGCGAAGGTGCGATCGATGCGCCGCTTCTCATAG
>JAJDTQ010000049.1 GCA_022827045.1 Candidatus Binatia bacterium | reverse complement strand
GCGCGGATTCTGGACGCCTTAGCGCAAGGCGTCGTGCCCTGGCAGCGACCGTGGGACGCCCGGCAGGGGCAACCTCGTAATCTGGTGACGGGCAAACCGTACCGGGGTATCAATCTGTGGCTCTTGCTGCTGGCAGGCGGCTCCCCGTGCTGGCTGACCTATAAACAAGCGCAGCGCCTCGGCGGCCATGTCGGCAAGGGCGAGCATGGGGTGGAGGTTGTGGTGTGGAAATGGGTCAAGAAGACGGTGGAGCCGACCGAGCCGGCCGCAGGCGAGCCGGCCGAGCCGACGAGGACAAAGCGCTATGCGATGCTCCGGTCCTACACGGTCTTCAATGCCACGCAATGTGAGCTGCCCGAGGAGTGGCGGGAGCAGGTGGAGATCGCGGCCCCGGAGTTGGCCGAGGCGGACAAAATCCAGGCCTGCGAGCAGATCGTGGCGACCATGCCAAGCCGGCCGGAGATCGTTCACACTGGCGTCAAGGCGATGTATCAGCCCGGTTCGGACTGTGTGACCATGCCGGCGCCGCAGCGCTTTGCCGTCCCCGCGCGGTACTACTCGACCCTGTTTCACGAGCTGACTCATGCGACCGGCCACCCGAGCCGGTTAGACCGGGCGACCTTGGTTGATATGGTGGCCTTTGGTGACACCAACTACAGCAAAGAAGAGTTGTGCGCCGAGATGGGGGCTGTCTACCTGTGTGGGGTAGCGGGCATAGAGAACCGGACCTGTGATAATTCGGCCGCGTATATTCAGGGGTGGCTCCGCACCCTCCAGGACGATAAGCGGCTGCTGATTAGCGCTGCGGCCCAGGCGCAGCGGGCGGCGGACTACATTCTGGGCGAGACGGCCGAGGCGGACACAGACTAAGGATAGACCCCGCGTGAGCGGGGCACCCGAACAGGAGACGCGGCGATGCTGTACGAATACTCCGGCTTGCGGAACTGCCCCTCGAAATGTGGCCTGGAAATCCTCCGGCGTGGGCAGACGACACTGGTCATCTGTACCGAGCTGGCGGATAACCCCGGCACCTCCGTCACCAATTTTGCCGAGGGCCTGGCGACGTTGGTCTGCCGGGCAGACGCCACGATCGACCCCCGCCACCTGATCTGGATTGAGCACTATCCCGAGCGGGAGGCCGGACACTGGCAAGACCCGTTCCCCGAAACGTGGGATTTGGTGACGTTCCGGGAGCGCACCGGGCGGGTGTTTCGCGGGCCACACTGGCGGCGGCTGTCCGCCGGCGCAATGGCCGCCCTCCGGCGGGCGGTCGAAGGATGAACCACCCCGGACTGCTTGCAAGAATGCGCGGCCTTGTGCAGCAGCCAGGCCCGGCCGCCCTGGCCGGCCTTACCCCTCCCCCTGGCGCGTCGGCTTGCCAGGTCCTTTTCGGTGGCCCTCGCTGCGCCGCCGCGCTGCCTCCCCCACCAGTTGTCCAGGGCGTCGCTCCGCTCCGTTGCCCCCTCCCTGGGCGCCGCTTGCCCACCTACCCTTTCGGGTCGGCCTTCGGCCGGGCTGTTGGTTCCCAGGCGCCGCCCAGGTCGAGGGAAGGTGGCGGGCAAGGCCCCGCGCACTCTGTTGTGTGCCTTCCTGCCTTGCTCCGTCCAGCGTAGCACGCAGCATCCAAAGTCAAGGGTACACTGCGCTTCGCTCCGCAGCGTCGCTGCCCTTGACTTCGGAGCCTCTGTGCGTGCTGAGCCGAGTCGCAAATTTGTTCCGGAAGGAGGTTCAACTATGAACCAGACGACACCATTTGCCTGCGCCGTTGCCGCCCTGTTGACCGTGGGGACCGTCACCGTCCAGCCCGCCGCCGCTGAGCCGAGCAGTCGCCCTCACAGCCCCGCGTTAGCCGAGGCACCATAGGACAGAGAAGACCGGCACCGAGAAGCGGCCGCCGCTGCCCGGGCGCGAGCGCGATACGGCGCCGAGGTTCGCCAGCGTGAGACGCCCGCCGATACCCGCCGGCGGGAAGCGGCCGCAGTCCGAGCGCGGGCGCGGTACGACGCCAAAGCCTCGCGCCAGGCGCAGCCCCAGCGGGTCGAGCAGCCCCGGACTCAGCGGCCCAGCCTCTCCCGACTTCCTTACCATCCCCGTCGCCAGCCCTCCCAGCTCGGGGTGCTGTTGCGGTCCGCCGGCCAAGTTGCCCGCACGATTGAGCGGGCCGAACGCGGGCGCTTCAATCTCCCGCGTGAGCTGCACCGGGCCGGCCGGATGATCGACCGCCATCAGCGGCGATAGCCGGCCTATTACGCGGGGCGGACGGCCCTCGGCCGCCTCCGCCTCGCCTCCTCTCTGCCAGCTTGGGCATCGCCCCGGCCCTCATCTCCCTCTTCGCACCGATCCAGAGTGGCCGGGCCACCTCAGAGAGTGGCCAGGCCACCCAGAAAAGTGGCCGGGCCAGTTCGTAGAGTGGCCAGGCCACCCACTTAAACCCCTGATTTTCCTGGGCATAGGGTGGCCTGGCCACCCTTGCCGGCCGGACCGTCATCTCTGGCGGTCCGGGCCGTAAGCGGACTCGTCTCCAGACCGCTTCCGGAAGGTCGGTGCCGGTCAGGCCCAGCCACGAACTGGCCCCGGCTGGCGTCCGGCCCAGGCGTAGTGTCTCCTACGCAAAATTGGACACACCACGCCGAAAACTGCTCTGTCGGTACGGATCATCGCCCCCAGACAAGGCCCAGGCGACTCGCTTCCGTCCTCTGTTGCCCGCATTCTGTTCTCTATTGGCGTGTGGAATGCAGACCCCTCGGACCAGAGGGAGAAAATCCGCCATAAATCAGGGAATTTTGGGGTATTGATGAGGAGAAGGCAAAAACGGTGGAAAAATGCGGTATGGCAGGATATGCAACGTGAGAGACAACGTTGCTGTGCCAGGGTGGCCCGGCCACCCTGAACCGGCTCCGCCGCCCGGCCACAGCCGGAAAGACAAGGAGCAAAGCATGACCAGCCGCAATATTCCCTCCCCCGGCGAAGCCTATTCCAGAATGCGTCACATCCGCCTCCGTATCGCCGAAGACGACGCCCTTAAACAAATGGCCGCCGCCACCGGCCAAACCCCTAGCCAAGTCTTGCGGCAGCTCCTCCGCATCGCCGCCACCGGCGCGCCGGATTTCGTCGGAGACGATAAGATTGCCCTCCGTATGTTGGCCCGCCAGATCGCCGCCATTGGCCGCAATCTGAACCAGCTTGTCCGGTCGATCAACCGGGGCGAACAGGTTGCGCCGGACGATCTACGGCGGGTACTGAACGCCACCCGCGTCCAGTTCACGGTCGTCCACCAGACCTACTTGAACGCTGTGCGGGCCACCGTGCGGCGGATCGTTGTGCCCTTGTGTGAAGAAGCGGGATTGCGCTCGCCCTTCGAGATCGAGGCGGCCGAGGGGGAGCCACGGTGTGGCCCTGGTCAGCCGCCCAAACGGGTCGAGCGAGATCCCGCCAGCGCCCGCGCGAGGTGACGCTACCGGGTTGCGGGCGGCGGGTCGTGCTCCCGTCCCAGCAGCTCCCGCAGTCGCGCAAATTGCGTGTCGTCGAGCAGGAGCGTGACCAGCTCCGGCGCGAAGTGAAACGTCAAGGCGGTGGTCGTCAACACCCCCGAAATGAGCGGCGTCGTAATCAAAAGCGGGAGGCCATCAAACCGGGCTTCCCAGGTGATCCCACTGGCCCGCAGGCGTTTCATCGTCCCCCACAGGTCCGCCGGACCCGGGGCGGATGGCCCTGTGGCAAGGAGGGCCAGCGCGTGAGGGCGCGGCAGATCGTGGCTGGGCTGTTGGCCCAGCTCGGGCCGAGCGACCCGTACCAAAGAGAACCACAGCCGCCGGTCGGCCGGCGTACACGGCCCATCGACGGCGATATGCAAAGACGGCGAGCCGCCCGGCTCCGGGGCGCTGGCGGCCGCTGGCCGGGCGGGCGGGGGTGGCGGGCCATCTCCCCCCGCAGGCTGGGGCTGTGTCGCAGTCGGCGGGGAAGCTTCTGCCGACTGAGTGCTTGCGCTTGCAAGCGCTTGTTCCCACCCTGCGGCCACTTCGTCCACATCCAAAGACGGTGCCGGCGATGCTGCCGGCTGTGGCGTACCGGCTCCGGCCGGCGGCGGAGCGGCTCCCTGGCTGGCCGGCTGCGGGGAGGGAGCAGCGGCCACCAGCTCCTCCCAGCGCTTTGCCCCCTCCCCCAAAACCCGAGGCTTGAGAATCCAGCTCGGGGGAGAAACAAGCCCGAGTTGTTCCAAGTACGTCGAGACGAGGGAATGATGCCATGTCTTGCGGCGGCTGTCCGCTGGGACAGCGTACCCATCCTCTTGAAGGAGAGTCGCTATTTTCCGCCGGCTCTGGCCGGTCTCAAACAGGGCCGTGATCCGGGCCGCCAGCGCGGGCGGGAGTTCGAGTTTTTGCGGCATGACGAGCGACTCGATTCGCGCTATAGAGCAGGCAGGAGCACGGGATGCTGTATCAAGACGACGACGAACGCAGCGGCTTGGAGCAGGCCGGCCGCGCCCGGCAACACCGATTCAGCGGCAGAAGATGGTTTCGGCCCGGCTCCGGCACCCGCCGGCCGCAGCCACAGGCGGCCACGCGGGTGCCCAAGGCCGTGTTCAAAATCAGCAGCTACAGTCACAGCGGCGGGGCGATGTGGGATCGCGCCAATTACATCGCCCGCGACGGGGAGTTGGCCGTGGAAGGCCCCCACGGGGAGTTGTTCGAGAGCCTGTCGGAGGTCGAGCAGTTTGTGGCGGAGTGGAGTACAGACACGGAGGACCATAAGCGGCGGGCGTTGGCAATGAGCGCGGTGGTCTCCTTCCCGGCCGGTGTGGACCAGGAGCAGGCCACCGAGGCGTCCCGCCAGTTTTTCCGGGCCGCGTTTGCTGAGAACCACGACTATCTGTTTGCGCCCCATGAGGACGCGAAACATTTTCACGTCCATGTGCTCGTCCAAACCGCCGGCCATGACGGCTCGCAGCTCCGCATTACCAAGGCCAAAATCCAAGAGTTGCGGGAGCTGCTGGCCGAGAAGGCGGCGGAGCAGGGGATTGAGCTGGACGCCTCCCCGCGTACAGCGCGGGGGCTGGACGCCGCACGCGGCCCCAGCCGCGAGGTGGAAGGCATCCAACGCCGGGGGGCGGAACCGTCACCGGCCCGCCGCGCGGCCCTCAAAAGCCCCACGGCCCGGGAGGCGCTGGCGGCAGAGCAGGCGGAGGCGGCGGCCGATCCGGGCGCCGGCCACAGCCCGGCGCTGGAGTACGCCCGGGCGGCTGCCAAGCTCGCCATCAGTCTGACCGAGCTGGACGGCGACAAGAAGAAGGTGGACACCATCCACGCGGCGGCTGCACTCGGCGCGGTGGGGCTGGAAGTGGCCCAACCCGGCCGCGCTACGCCAGCGCAGATCGAGGAGGCCCGGGAGATCATCTGGCGAACGCAGCGGGTGATCCACGAAAATATCCAGGGTATCGAGGGCGGCGAGGCGAAGCGGGAGGCGATCCAGGCCAATCGGCGCCTGTCGCGTGACTTGGCGGAATACCGCCAGGAGCGCCAGCAGCGTGCCGCGCACGAGCGGCACGCGGAGCCCAGCCGCTCACAGGCGGCCGACCGAGGGCGGGACGATGGCTGGGAGCGCTGAGTCATGCCTGACCTCCACAGCGGCCGGCTAGAGCGTGTTAGTAACTTCCGATAAGTTACTGATTTTATTCAGGTTTTTCACGGGATCTCGCAAACCCCTCTGCTGAGGTAGCTCCTGTAAGTCAGCGATATCTCTGAGGAAAATGACTCGCGGCATAAAAGTGCATAACACCCTCTAGCGATCCAGCTCGGCGGTGCGCTCGGGAGAGCGCTGGCGGGCGGCCGCGTCCTGCTGGACCGTCGCTAAGAGCCGTTCGGCCTTCTCCCGCTCGGCCGGGTCTTCCATGCCTGCAATGGTCGCCTTGATCTCGTTTTGGCGCTCCAAGACCTCGTGATAGGCCGCTCTCCCCTCCTCATAGGTTGGGGTCTGGCCGGCGGCCGCGAGATGCTGGCCTTCGGCCGGATCTCGGCTCGCCTGGGCGGCAGGGGGTGGCGGAGCAGCCGCCTCCCGCTCGTGTGACGCGGCGAAGGTGCGGGGGCTTGCCAATACGGCGTGAAGGGACCGATTGCCCATCATGGTGTGCTGGACCTCGTATTCGTGAGAGGAGGCGAGAGCCCGGCCGTAGGACTCCGCCTGTTCTTCGGAGGCAAACACTGATACCTGGACAGGCCGGGCGGATTGGTCCGTGCCTGGGCTTCGCTCTGCGCCCGCGCCGCGCCGGCTTACCAGCACGGCGTAAAGCTCCTCTCCGTCTCCGCGGGCGGGCTGGACCTCGTATTCATAGGATTCCGGCAGCATCCGCCCGGCGTCTTTGGCGAGGGCCTGAGTTGGAAACAGCAACACTTGCTTCCCCACTCGCTCATCCGAAGCACGCTCCGGCGGCGGGGAAGTCTCACTTTCCGTCTCCTGACTCCGTGAGAACCGCTCCGTCATCCGGCCCAGCCATTCCCCCGCTGTCGCCTTGATCGTCTCCCAACGAGACGGAGCGGGGCGAAAGTCGGCTGCCAGCTGGCCGTCATAGTGGGCAGACGCCGGGTAGGCCCGCTCGGCGGCCGCCTCGGCCTCGGCGCGCTGGACGCGCTGATACAGTTCCGCCGCCAGCCCGCTGTGCGCCTCGACCCCGTTGACGCGCTGATAGGCGCCCACGAGTTCCGCCTCCTGGAACGTGGCCGGCGCGCCGCCGTTGCCGTCTACCCATTCCTGATGGCGGGTCAAAATCTGGTTGACCTGTGTGTCAAGTTTGGCACCGCGAACGTTGGCTTGATGAAAGTCGGCCTCCGCCAGCGCCGCCTGTTCCATATCGGCCCCTTCCAGGTTCGCCTGCGTGAGGGTGGCCCGCGCCAAATTGACGCCTTGTAAGTTTGCGCTCTCGAAAACCGCCCCGACGGCGTACGCCTTCTCCAGGTCCGCGCTCTGCATATTGGCTTCTGTCAGCCGCGCGCCCGGTAAATTCGCCTCCGACAGGCTGGCGGCGACGAGAAGAGACTGCTCCAAATTGGCGACCTGTAAATCCGCGCCGTCCAGCCTGGATTCGCGGAGGTCGGCCGCCGTACAATTGGCCTCTCGCAAGCTGGCCCATGACAGGTTCGCCTCTTGGAGCTGGGCGCCCCGGAGGCTCGCCCCGGTCAGATCCGCTTGCGCTAAATTTGCCCCGTGCAGGTGCGCCTGATCCAGCGTGGTCCCTACCAGGCTCGCCCGTGCGAGATCGGCGCCGGCGAGGTCCAGTCCAGACAAATCCGTTCGGTCCAACTCTGCGCGCTGGCCGCCCTCCCCTCCTAACCATAGCTCATGGTCCCGCAGCACCTTCTCCAGCGCGGGCTGGTCCAGAGCCGGGGGGAGGGTTGCGCCTTCTAACAGCGCGCCGTCCAGCTTGGCCCCGCGGAGGAACGCCGTAGTCAAGTCCGCTCCCTGGAGTCCTGCCCCTTCCAACAGGGCATCTCGCAGGTCCGTCTCCTGGAGTTGCGCATCCCGGAAATTCACCCAGCGGAGGTCGGCGGCCCGAAAATCGGCCCGCGTGCAGGTGGCGCGCATCAGGGACGCCTCTTGCAGGCTGGCCTCGGTGAGCACCGCGCCGGTGAGATTCGCGTCTTGCAAGTCGCTTTCTGAGAGCTGCGCGCCCCCCAAGTCCGCACCAATGAGATTCGTTCCTGCGAGCTTGGCCCCGAGCAAATCCGCCTCCGGGAGGAATGCCCCATGCAAATCCATGCCCTCCAGGTCTGCACCCCGCAGGTCCGCTTGCTTCCCGCCGTTGCCTTCTACCCAGGCTTCATGCTCGCTCAGAATCCGGTCCACAGTCTCTCGGTCCATCGGCATCGCGGCCTCCTTTCGGGGTTAGCGGTCCAGCTCGGCGCCGCGCTCAGGGGAGCGCTGGCGGGCGGCCGCGTCCTGCTGGACCGTCGCTAAGAGGCGTTCGGCCTTGGCGCGCTCGGCCGGGTCGGCCATGCCCGCAATGGTCGTCTTGATCTCCTCTTGGCGCTCGATCACTTCGTTATAGGCCGCCCGGCCCTCCTCATGGGTCAGCGGGCGGGCAGCGGGCTCGAGATGCTGGCCTACGGCCGGATCTCGGCCCGCCTGCGTGGCAGGGGATGGCGCCGGCGAGGACGATACCCGCGCCGTTGCGTCTCCGCCCACCTCCTCTGCCGGGTAGGCCCGCTCGGCGGCCTCCTTGATCCGGTCGTCCCGCCAATTCTCAACCCGCTCAACCACCGCCGGTACGCCAAGCCACTGCTTGGCCCGCTCCAGCGGCTGTGAGACGGTCTGCTCCCACACCTTTCGCACCCCTGTCGGATCGGCGGCCCTACGCCATTCCTCCCCTGGCTCGGCGGAGGCCTTGAGCCGCTCCTGCTTCCGCTCGGCCTGCCGATCCGCCCAGGCTCTTGCTTTCTGCTGCACCGTCTCCCAGAGCGTTGGCTCTCCGTTCATCCTGGCCCCGCGAAAGGTGTGCTGGTCGCTGATGGCCCCTTCCAGGTTGGCGTCTTTCAAATTCGCCCCTCGGAAGCTGGCCCCGCGCAGGTCCGCTCCTTCAAAATTTGCGCCTACCAACGACGCCTTTTGCAGCTTGGCCCCGCGTAGGTCCGCGCCCTGGAAATCTGCCTCCCTCAGCTCGATTCCCTGCATCCGTGCCCCGCGCAGGTCCGCGCCCCGGAAATCGGTCCCCGCCAGGTCCAGCTCCTTGCGTTTGACGTAGTCCAGCTCGAATTTCAGGCCCCGTAAGTCCTCCCCCCTCAGATCCATCTCCGGCCGGCCGGGGTCCCACATCTGCTCTTTCAGCGCCCCACGCCGCTCGTCCTGCCACCCGCGGAGAATTTCTATTGCCGTGTGTAAATCACGCTGCTTCATCGTCCTCTCCTTTATGCCGCTGGCCGGTTCGCCCCGAAGCGGTCATAGATCGCTGCCAGCTCGGCCGGGCTCGGCGCGGCGGGTGGTTCTTGCTCGGCTGCCTTAGGCTTTATCCTGTTCAACAGCTCGGCGGCCTCGCGGTAGGCGCGCGGTATGGGTGGGGCGGGACGGTCCAAGACGGGAACCGCTGGCGCATCGAGCAGCCGGCCCGCAAACCGCCGGTCGCGATAGTACCGGATTTTGTGGGCGAGGAGCGGCCGCGCGCCCTCCTTGAACAGAATGGCGTGGCGGGGATGGAGGCGGCGGACTTCCTCCGGGGCCAGCAGCGGCCGCGCAATGTAGCGCGTGGACGTGGTGGTTTTCCAGTCCTGGGCCTGGCTGCGGTCCGTGGTCTGGACGGTCCGTGTGCCCAGGCGGCCGGAGATATAATTCGTGGTCGAGTCGTCGTTGCTGGCAAAGAACACCTGGACGGCGCAGTTCTGGAGAATCCCTTCCTGGCCGCCCGGGCCGTACATCTCCTTGAGCTGCCCGAGACCCTGGGTGATGAGCACGATGCGGATTTTGTAGCCGGCCAGGAGAGCCAGGCCCTTGGCCAGGCTCTGCATCTCTCCGAGCATGGGAAACTCGTCAATCATAAACAACACGTCATGGGGTTCGTCCTCACCCGGCAGGGCATGGCTCAGGGTGGCGACGGCCTGTTGAAAGAACAGATTGAGCAGCGGGGCGAGGGTGACGAGCTGATCCTGCGCGACGCCGACAAACACCGACGCGCGGTGTTTGCGGAACGTCCGCAGGTCGAAGTCCGAGCCGGCGGTGGCCGCGTCGATGTTCGGATTCGCCCACAAATTGAGCGCGGACGTGAGCGTGGACTTGACCCCGCTCTGCTCCTTGTCCGCTTTATACTTGTAATTGGCGAGCGAGCGGCGGCAGATGTCATCCAGCGGGAAAGTGGCCTGTTCGAGGGCCTGGTCCACTACTTTCGCCAGGTCCATTTCCTGATTGACCGTCCGGTACACCTGGCCGAGCGTCGAGGGCACGTCCGGATCATCGAGCACGAGCAGCGCGATGCCCAGGAACAGGGTGCGCGCCTCGTTGGTCCACATGGGCTCGGAGCGCGGCGCCTGCGGCAGGAGGATGCTGGCGAGTAGTTGGAGATCGGTAATCCGCTGTGGCCCCTCCTGGGCGATAAAATCAAACGGGTTATACCGGTGTGAGCGTTCCTCCATCGGCGACCACTTGAAGACCTGGTTCCCGCCGGCCTGGCTCCGATAGCCGGCTGTGACGGCGTAGTTTTCATGCTTGATATCCAGCACGACCACGGAGTCCTCCCAAAACAAGAGGTTCGGGATGACGACGCCGACGCCTTTGCCGCTCCGGGTCGGCGCGGCGACCAGGACATGAATCGGCTCGGCATTGACCAGGTACTGCCCGCCCTTTTTCCCCAGGACTAACCCGCCGCGCTCCAAGAGCTTGGCCTTGCGCATCTCGCCCCACCGCGCCCAGCGCGCGTCGCCATACCAGGTCGGGCGGCGGATCAGGAACAGGGGCAGGGAGAGGAGGCCGGAGAAGCCGACCGCCAAGAGCAGGGAGTTCCACAGGAGCGAGCCGGCCCGCCCCGAAAACCCGTAGGTCCACATAAATGTGTAGACCGCCCAGGGCTGCATCTCGTTGAGCGCACGGAGCGAGCCGGTGAAGAGAAGGGTCAGGGCTGTGCTCCAGGCGACGGTCAGGAGAGCAAAGCCGACGAGCACGCCGACGGCAAGTGTCCATTTGTTTTCCATAGCGGCCTCCTTTCACTCACGCGGGCGCGTGACGCAGGCCACAAACTCGTCACGCACCTGACGGTTACGGGGCGCACTCGCCCGGTTCCAGAACGAGCGATAGCCGTTCGAGATCAACGCGCCGGGTTGCAGCGCCACCGACACGAACCTGACCGCGTCGTGCGGGTCGCGCAGTTGGGGGCTGTGAAACCCCGATTCCGGGCCAGCGTGCACGACCGGGCCGAACCGGGTGCCCGTCCCGTCCGGGCTCTGGACCGCGAGTTGGACGGGACGGTGAGCACCGGGGAACGCCCCGAAAAACGTCGTCACTTCAATTTTGGTCGGGCCACGGGTTGCACAGAGAACGGCCAGGCCGACATACTCCCCGGACGTGCCCAGGGCGCCGCGCATGGCATAGGCGACCGTGTCTTTCATATCGAGGGCGGTAATCTGGCTAATTTCCGGGGTCGGGTGTAGCGGCGCGGAGAGGCCAGGCCAGGCGGGTGCCAACGTAAGCCAGCACGCGAGAACGACGAGAGACACACGAGGCATAGGCTATCCTGCCTCCCCACCGAGCCGCTGGCCGCGCCGCCAGGCCCAGGGCGGCACGAATTGGCCGGCCCAGAGTCCGGCCCTTGCGGCCCGAGCGCGGGCCTCCTGGGTCGCGTAGCGGTCCGAGAAACGCCGATAGGCCAGCGCCCAGCCGTGCTCGACCAGCCAGCCGTTGAGGGCCGTCCCATCCGCAGCGTGACAAATGCCCAGGCTCCGGCCGTCATTATCGCGGCCGCCGATGGTACAGGTCACACGGCCGGCCCCAATCCGCCGGCGGAGCGCTTGGGTGGCGGCCACGCCACACTGATAGCGCCGGCCGTTGCGCCGGCACGCCTGACGCTTTTCCGGGGCGTCGATCCCTTCGAGCCGGACCGCCCGGCCGGCAATCTCCAGGGTATCGGCGTCAATCACCCGGGCCGCGCCGGTGAGCGTGTCCGCGAGGGGGTCGGCCGGCTCGCTTTGCGCCAAGAGGCCGCCGACGCCGACGACAAAGGCAATCAGGAAAAAGGGAGATACCGCGTAGCTGGACATCGGCTCCCCTCAAAACTGCCACGCCGCCACGGTCAAGAGCACGAGGCAGACCGTTGCCGTGAAGAAACACAGGACGAGGCCCGGGTGGGGCGGCCCGTCTTTGAGCAGGAATGGACCCAGGAGCAGGAAGACCACAAGGAGCAGGAGCAGGCCCAGTTGCCCCAACGCGCTGATCCGCTGCGGCTGGTTGAGCACGACCGGAAGCACCGTCCCCAGCCCGTGGGCCATGCTGGTGACGGCAAACAGCATGACGGCCATGTCCCGGAGACGGGTCACGCCTCCCCCTCCCCTGTCTCTCCGCCTGCCGGCCGGTATATCCAGCGGCCGAGCAGCACCCCGAGGGTCGTCGCGGCGGCCAGGGACATCAGCAGGACCATGAGCAGGGCGGTCTTGCTCTCCGGGCTATAGCCGCCCATGAGGCTGGCCGGCCCGATGAGCGTCGCCATGTATGCAGCAATGAGAGAACCATACATCGGAACCTCCTCCTAACCTGGTCCATCCGCCCCACCGGCCGCCCCTCCTTTGGCCCGAGCGCTCTCAAGCGTCCGGACTTTTGGAGGGCGGCCGCGCCGCTTTGGCGCCGCTCCCTTCCCTTCCGACCCGTCCGGGGCGTGAGCGAAATACACCTCACTCACGATCCGCTGCCCGTTCGGGAGCCGGGCCAGTTGGACGATGACCTCAACCACCGAGCGGATATATTCCTGGATTTCATCCCGGCGCAGGCCCAAGCCCGCCTGCATGACCATGAGCGTCAACCGCTCAAATGCCGCGCGCGGGCTGTCGGCATGCAGCGTGGAGATCGAGCCGGGATGGCCGGTATTGACCGCTTGGAGGAACGTGTACGCCTCGCTGCCCCGCAGCTCGCCCAGCAGGATGCGATCCGGACGCAGCCGCAGGCTGGCCTCTAACAGGTCTTGGATGGTCACTTGGGCCTGGCCTTGCCCGCCCTTCGAGGCGACCATCCGCAAGACGTTGGGCTGGGGCAGCTCCAGTTCCGGCGTATCCTCCAGGGACAGCAATCGCTCCTCCGCCGGAATCTCCTTGGCAATGGCGTTGAAAAAGGTCGTCTTGCCCGTAGACGTACCGCCCACGATCAGCATGTTTTTACGGCCGGCGACGGCCGTCGAGAGAAAGCCGTGCCAATCGCGGGCGGCCAGCAGCTCGCACAAGTGCAGATCGAGCGGCGACCGATGATCCGCCGCCGTCACCCGGGCGCGCTGAAACGCGCCGCTTGCGGCATAATCGTCCAGGCTCAAGTGTTGAACGACTTGGCGGCGGATTGAGAAGCCGCCGCCGTCGACCGCCACGGGCGGCAACACGACTTGAATCCGCTCGCCTGTCGGGAGCGCGGCCGACAAGAGCGGTTTCTGTTCGTTGACCGCCTGATGGGATGCGGCCGCCACCTGGCGGGCGAGCTGGACCAGCGAGCGGTCCGTCATGTCCGGAACCGCCTTGCGGACCATCCCGCGCGCGCCCTGCTCCTCGACCCATGCCTCACCCGGGCGGTTGACACAGACTTCCGACACGCCGTCCTGTTCGAGGTAGGGCTGTATCGGTTGCAGGAAGCGTTTGAGGAAAACGCCGGTTTCGAGTGCGTGTTCTGCCATCGTGTTACTTTCCTTGCGCCGCGAGGCGGGCTATTTCCACGCCCTCAAAATCCAGATCGCGGGCCACCAGGATCGAAATAGGCGTCCCCTGGTCGATGTGGATGGTAGGTTGAATCCGGATCGAGTCTTGGAGGGCCAACTCGGCGGCCCGGTTCAGGCCTCGATCGTTCTGGATAATGGTGGTGTCGCTGTTGTCGCCTTGTCGGCGGGCCATTTCCAATCCCACATCCAGGCCGCCGTCGATGATAGACAACAGGATGGCCGCCCCGAAAATCTGGAAAAAGTGGGTGTCTACGTCGCCCGTCAGGCCGGCGCGGCCGAGTGGGTCCGTGCCGGGCGAGTTAATCATTACCGACAGCCCATCGGCCCGAAGCAGCCGGGTCCAGATGATGAAAATACGGACTTGGCCGCGCCGGACCTCCGACTGGTAGCGGCCGACCAGACGTGAGCCTTTGGGAATCAGGAGCTGCGAGCCATCGTGCGAATACACGTCCGCCGAGTTGATGGCCCGCACGATGCCGGGCAAGTCGCTGTGAATCGCGGTCTCCAAGACTCCTGCAATCACGGTCCCTTCGGTGATCGTATAACCGGTGGTGCGGATGAGCCGGGCGTGGACGGCTTGCTGCTCGGCCACCGGGCCGACATTCCCGTCGCGTGGGGTGTTATCGGACGGGGCACCGGGAAGCGCGGCCGTTGCCTGCCCATCAGCCAGCCCGATCGGTGTTCCCCCGGGCGGGCTGGCTGAGCTGGCGGAGACGACCAGCATCTTGGACCCGCGCCGCTCATCCATCTCTTTTTGGAGCCGCCGAATCCGTTGCAACAGCAACTGGGCGCGCTCTGCTTCCAACGGATCGACCGTGGGCGCCGGCGTCAGCGGGGGTGGGGGTGGCGGTGCGGGTGGGACGGCGGGCGGCTGTTGTGGCGGCGTCGAAGGAAGTGGGATGACCGCCGGGTCCTGGGGATCGACCGAGCGCGGCCGGCCGTCCGGGCCGAACTCCTCCTCTCCGGACAGGGCAAACCATAGGCCGCCGACGAGTATCACCGCAAAAACGGCGAAGGCTGCGCCCATATTGGGCCGGGAGGCCCCCCGCAACGGCGTCGCAGTCCGATCCAGATTGTTTTCTTCTCCGTCCCCGGGCGGGCGAGGAGATGTAGGCTCAGCCATATCCGCCTCCTACAGCAAACCCGGTTCGTACGCCGGGTCTTCCGGTGGGCTGTTCAACGTCCGGTCCGGCTCCGGGTTCCAGGCTTCGTTAAAGACACAGGTTTCGACCTCGCCGTTCCGCAAGGTGAATTGCCGCCCCAGGTCATGGACGACCAGGAAGCGGCCACGTCGCACCACATTGACGAGGCTTTCCGTTTCGTCCGGGTGGACGAGGAAGATGGCTGGCACCCGCGTTCTCGGGTCGAATTGAAAATAGGTGTGCTGGCCGTCGTCAAAAACATTGACCGGGGCTTGTGTGCTATCGCCGGCGAAGGTGTACTGCCAATTCCAGGCCGCCGGGTCGATGCCCGCTTCACTCCCGGTCCGGGAGGGAAGTACCCGGGATTCCTGGCGGTCCTGTGTGCGCCGGACGCGCATGGCCAGGCGCTCGGCTTGGTCTTCCGGGTAGTGAAAGTTGATGAGCCAGGTAAAGTCGGCGGCGGCCCGCTCCGCTTCTTGGGTGAGGGGAATATCGGCCTCTCGTTCCGCATCGCGCAGTGCGGCCGAAATGCCTTCCTCACGAGGCACGGCCGCGACCAGGCTGAAGACGTAGATGCGGGTGCGTTCTCCCGAGCCGTCCAAGGCTGGGCGGGCGGTCAGGACCGTCAGGTTGGTGGAGGCGTAGGCTTCGACCGGCTTGAGAAAGAGCAGGTTTTTGCGGGCCGGGATATCGACCTGCCAGGCCATCCCGTCGCCAATCGACACGTCGGTGATCTCCTCGGAGGCCCCGAGTTGGACGAGCGTTTGATACCCGTAGTGGCCTTTGACTTCGACCACTTCGCGCTCGTTGTAGACGATCCACCGGAGACGTGGATCTGTGCGACCGGGGGAGGGCGTGGCGGCCGCGAAGACCGGCGCGGCTGTGGCGGCCGCGAGGGCCAGAGCCAGGAGGGGGGTGAGGCGATTCATGGTGTGACTTCCTCGTGTGCGCGTCGCTGCGAGTGCGGCGGTGTGGGGCATGGCTTACTCCGCAGTCGGGGCTAGGTCCGGATCGCGCCGGTAGGACGAGATTTGGAACCCGAGCGGGTTGATGAACCGATCCCGCATGGTGAATTGCTTGGTGGTGTAGGCAAACGTCATGGCCGCCCGCCAGTGGTTGACCACTTCCCGGCCGCGATGTTCGAGGATGGTCCGGAAGCTGGCCAGCGCCGTACTCTCAGACAAGAGATTCACGCTGCTGATCTCCACCCGAATAATGCCGTCGTACCCGTACAGGTTCGGCGGCGATCTATCATTGCTCTGGGCGTGTTGCCGGCGGTAGGCGTCGAGCGCCCGACCGGTCATGCACAAGCCGACCTGCCGATACTGCTGGGGATAGTCGGTCGCGTCGAAGCTCTCGCGCGCCGTCAGGCAGCGCACGATATTGGCGATGGTGACGGCCTCGTTTTGGCTGAGGTTGCCCTGATGCAATCCCCGCGTGACTTCCAGCCAGCCGGTGCTCTTGTCCACCGTCACCACGTAGGGGGCAAATTCCTTGAGAGGCAGCACCAGGAGGAGCGACAGCATTGCCAGGAAGGCCAGGACGGCCGCGCCGGCGGCGATGGCCCAGGCGCGGCGTGTGGAGCGGCGCAGGGAGAGATAGGTTTCCCGCTCCCAGGTGGTGGCCGGATCGAAGGTTGTGTCTGGAGCAGCCGCGCCGCTCCCGCCAAGAAAGGCAGGCCATAACTTCATCTGCTACTCTCCTTGGCTGGCCCGGCCGAGCGTTTGCAGACGCCGCAGGGCATCGGCCGTGCGGGGCGCGCCCAGCGCGCTGGCCGCGGCGGCACCGGCCCCCACTCCCGCTTGGGTGACTCGGCCGACCGTCCGGACGCCCGGCAGGAGGACCTTCTGGCCGATGGTCTGGGCACCGTGCAGGATGGCGCCGGTGGAAATCGCCAGGGCCACGCCACCTCCGACGCCGCCGGCCCAGGTCAGCACTTGAGTCAGGAGCAACAGGTTCGCCACCCCGACCAGGACAAAGGGAATGATCTGGGTCAGGGTAATCTGATCCGCGGTGGTGGCGGCGACGAGCTGGGCGTTGGCGCGAGTCAAGATGGTGAAATTGAGGGCGATCAGCGAGTAGACGAAGACCGGCACCAGGGTGAAGGTCAGGAGCTGGCGGAGCCAGCCTTCAAACAAACCCTTGCCGACATCGAGCAGGCGCAGGAGCAGGGGAAATGGCCCCACGGCCAAGAGGATGCCCACGGCCAGCTCGCTCAACATCAGGAGGACCGTGGCGACGATGGCCAGGGCCAGAGCCGTCACCAGCAGCAGGCCCGAAATGACGTGGGACGAGAGGTCGAGATAGCCGCTGCTTTGCCAGACTTCCGAGGCGGCGTTCATGCCGGCCTGGAGCACTGTTTCGATCATGCCCAGCACGGCGTCCTCATCGAGCCCGCCGGCTTCCGCCAGCAGAAAGCGGGCGATGGCGTCCGGCACCGCCGTCACCAGCGGCAGGGCGATGCCCAGGACCTGGGGCATGTTGAGCAGGAGCGTCAAGACGATGGCCCAGCGCAACAGCCGGGGCAGGAGCTGGTGCATTTGCATGCTGAGCCGGCCGGTGAACAGGCCGTAGCCGAGAAGGGCCAGGGAGATGGTCCCTACCGTCAGCACGACCGGCTCGGCGGCGGTGTCGAACGCGGTCCAGACATCCTGGACATAGTCCCGGGTTGCGTCTTCGGTCGCGTCGATAATGCTGCGGACGGCGGGCATACGCTTACCTCAGGTCTCCCGGCGACCAGGGCACGGGCGGCGGATGGAGCGGACGCGGGGGAGCCGCCGGTTCGATGACGGGAGGGGAAGCCGGTGGGAGGGGGATGAGATCTCCCGACGAAACAGTGACAGGGCTGGATAGGAGCAGCCCGCAGAAAAACGCGGCGATCATGCCCACCAGCGCCAGGAGGGGGCCGGCCGGCGCGACCGGGGGCGGCGGGGAAGGGCGGGCGGCCGCCTGGAGGTCGGTGGTGATGGTGCGGAGGGTCGCCAGGGTCTCCGTCAGGCCATTTTGCACCCCGATTCCCATGGCCTCGGGGAGCGCGTTCAGCTCGCTCCGGAGCGCCCCGATTTCCTTCTGGACGGCGCCCCACTCTTGCTGCTCCTGCCGCCACGCGGCGCGCTCAAAGCGCACGGTGGCGAGGAGCTGGCGGGCCTCGGCCGCGGCGTCGTCGATCATTTCAGACGGGGGCTTCGCTGGGCTCGTGTCCGGACGGCGGGTCATGCCCTACCCTCCCATCGTCCTGTCCGGCGGCTCTACCGCCGCGGTCCACGGCGGGCGCACCATCGGCAGGGGGTTATCGCAAGGGATTGTGCCCGGACCGGGGGCGGCCGCTGAGGGGGAGCTGGCCGCCTTGTAGTCCGAGCAGGGAGCCGTCAGCTCCCGATGGGCGCAGCCGGCCGTTCCGAGGAGGGTCAGCACGGCGCCGGCCAGGCCCAGCGTCTTACCAATCTGCCATGTCCAGGTCTTCATATTCTGCCATCCTTCGCACTTTTGCGGCTTGCGTCTGTTGGGCGAGCTGAGACGTGGCCGCGGCCTGCGTGGCGGCCGATTGGAGACGGATCAGCTCCATGAGGAGTCGGCCGTTTTCAGCCGTCAGCCGCGCCAGAATGTCGAGCGAATACTTGAGGTCCTCCCCCGTATCCAGCTCGGTCATCAGCTCCTCGTACAAGTCTTCCCGGTCATCGACGTTCTGATAGACCACTTCCGCGCTCGTGGCGGCCGCCAGCTGGGCGTCCCGATCATCGCGCCAGGCCTGGGCATACGGCGCGGTCGGGTCGGTCGGTTCGTAGGCGGCGGCGTCCAGCAGACCGTAGCGGTCGGTCAGGCGCCGGTGGACGGTCAGGGCCTGGGCCAGGTTCGGGTCGGCCGCCAGGTCTTGCAGGCGGCGCAGGTCGAACATCCGCACTGGCAGCCGGCGGCGTAGTGCGGCCAGCGCCGAGGTCCTGTGCAGCGAGCCCAGGCCGAGCTGGCCGGTCACGGAGCGCATCACGCGGCGGGCCTCGGTCAGCTCGTCATTTTGCCGCACGTAGATGTCCGCCAGGGCGGCCACGGTGGCCACAATCTGCGCCCGGGACAGGTTGTCTTGTACGGGAATGCCCTGGGCGGCCGCCGGTGCGGAAGCGGCCGCCAGGAGCACGCCCGCCAGCGCCGAGGCCCGGAGGGAGGGATGCAGGACCGGTGTCATAACGCTTTCCTCCTTTCATGGAAAACGGGCAGCCAGACCGCCGGATCATCCCCGACCTCGGCGCGAATGGTGTCCAGGAGCCCGATGGTGTCGGCCCGGCCCGACAGCACGGCCAGAATGTCGTCCGCGCCGCTGAGATCGAGCCGGGCAATGACACTGGTCGCGTCATGCTTGACCAGGAAGCAGCGCGACGTGTCGGGCAGCTCTTTGACCAGGGACAGTTCATGGGCGGTCAGGCCGAAGCCTTTGCAATGCGCGTCGGGGTCGGCCTGGAAATTCGGCATGAAGAGCTTGGTGCGGCATTGCTCGACAATCGTCGGGCCGATCCGCGTCCGGAGCACGTCGGTCGCGCTCTGTGTGCCGAACCCGACCAGGCCGTTTTTCTTGCGGATCGTCTTGAGCCATTCGCGCAGGCGCTGCTCAAACGCGGGATCGTCCAGCGCCTGCCAGCCTTCGTCAATGAAGATCAGGGCCTTTTGGCCGGTGAGCGCCTGTTCGATTTTGTAGAACAGGTAGAGCAGCAGGGATGTGCGGGCGTCCGGGTCGTCCAGGACGTGCGTCAGGTCGAAGCCCTGGATGCGGGCCGTGGGCAGCGTGTCTTTGGGATTGTCGAACAGCCAGGCCCGCTCGCCGTCCCCGTACCACGGGCGGAGACGGGCGGCGAGCGAATTGCCCTCACCCTCCAATTCGTGCCCGCGGAACAGGTTTTGTAAGTTGCCGAGGCGGCGCTGCTCGACCGGAATATCGAAGTTGGCGGTAATGGCGTCGGCGATGATGTTGGTGTCTACCGCCGAGAGGGGGGAGCCGTCGGTGGGCCGGACCAGGGTGGCGACCCACTCGCGGAGAAAGGCCCGGGTGGCCGGGGAGTCCGGCAGTTGGAGCGGGTTGAGGCCGGACGGCTCGCCCGGCCGTAGTACCCCGTACCAGCCGCCCAGGGCGCGGACCAGAATCTCGGCGCCGCGGTCCCGGTCGAAGAAGTACGAGGCGGGGGCGTGGCGCTGGGCTTGGGCCAGCAGGAAGCCCAGGACCACGGTCTTGCCGGTCCCGGTCGGCCCGACCACGGTAAAGTTGCCGACATCCCGGGCGTGGAAATTGAGGGCGTAGGGTGTGGCGCTGGTGGTTTCCAGCAGGGAGATGCAGTCGCCCCAATGGTTGCCGGTGCGTGTGCCGGCCGGGTAGTTGTGGAAGCTGGCCAGGGCGGCCCAATTCAGCGACGAAATATCGCTCTTGCGGGCGATGAAGGCGTGGTTGGCCGGCAGTTGCGCCCAAAAGGACGGCTCCAGGTTCACGTCTTCGCGCGCTGCGATGACGCCGAGGTTGGTCAGGGCGGCCGTGGTTTCGGTGAGCGCCCGTTCGAGCTGCGGTTCGTCGCGGCCGGTGAGCTGGACGCTCAGATGATGGGCGCCGAAGACGATTCGGTTGGACGCCAGGTCGTCGGCGGCCTGCTCCAAGTCCCGGCGTTGCGAGACGGCCGCGTCGGCCGCCGCGTCCATCACTCGGCCCTGGCGGGCGAGCCGGTCGAGCGCGACGCTGCGCTCGTTGTAGGCGAAGCTCTGCGTTACCACCATCTCGAAGGGCAGCCGGGTCAGCTCATCGAGCAGGCCGGCCCAGGTGAGTGCGGCGTACTGTTTGATGGACAGGAAGGCGCCGAAGGTCCGATCCGCCGGCGCTGCGCCCCGCAGCTCGAAGGCTTCCCGCGCGAACAGTGGGCGCGTGGTCGGCAGATAGGCGTCGATCGGCCCGGCCGGCAGGAGGACCGGCCGGCGTGCGTGGTTGAGCAGGTAGTGCAGGAACTCCAGGGGCTCGGTGTACAGGCGGCCGTCCCGGTTGTATGTGGTCAGCCGGCGGGGCTGGTAGTGGACCAGGGTGGAGAGCATGTTGTCGGTGGCGTCGTGCAGCTCGCGCAGGCTTGCGGCCCGGTCGTGCTCTTGCTGGGCCAGGTCGCGGGCGGTGAACAGTCCCATGACCCAATCGACCAGGCCGGCCAGGCCCGGGGCAGGGCGGCGGACGAGGGTCAGATACAGGTCGTTGACGTACAGCCGCCGGCGGGCCAGGCGGGCCTGCCAGGCGTCGTTCACGGTGGCGGCGAAGCCGCTGAACTCCCCGCCGATATCCGGTTCAACTTCCCGCCGGATCAGGTGGTGGTAGAGGATGTGCCGGCTGGAGGCGAGGGAGATGGCGAGCGTGTTGCGCACGTCTTTGAGCGCATCGAGTGTCAGGTCGTCCGCGGTTTCAAAGGGGAAGCCTTCCAGTTTGATGGTCTGGAGCAGTTCCCCGTTTTTGGTGGCCAGGGTCGCGGGATCGACATGGCGGGTATACGGCAGAAAATCCGCTACGGGCTTTTCTTGGGCGGCGACTTTGCCATGCCCGGTCAGGCGCAGGGCGAGGGTGTCGGTTGGCATGGGCATACCTCCTAGGGGCGGTACGAGTTTGCGCCCCAAAAGAACCGGGTCGGGGACGGGAGACACAGGCGGAGGCGGACAAACCAGAGGTCGAAGCGGCGCGGTTCGCGCAGGCAGGCGATATAGCCCGCGGCGTGGATCGGCGCGCCGGCCGCCAGGGCGAGGAAGGAGCCGGTCCAGACGAAGACCATGCCCGTCAGGACCAGGTTGATGACGACGAAGTTGTACGTCACGCCCCACACCAGCGGCGGCCGGGTCAGCCCCAGAAAGAGCGGGTCTTGCTGGCGTGCCATGGGCGGCCTAGCCTCCCGCCGCGTCCTGGATCTCTTCGACGATGTTGGCGGCGCCGAAGATCAGGATGATGCCGCCGATGACGGCCAGGGCCGCCCCCCACGGCAGCCTGCCCATCATCGCCATGAAGCCGCAGGCGGCCATGCCGATGACGGCGATGCTGGTGGCAAAGGGGCCGGTCATGAAATTTACGACCATCTCCGCTACGTCTTCCGCCGGCTCCAGGACTTGTGCCCAGGCCAGGGCCGGGAGCAGGAGGACCGTGCAGGCGTAGGTGATAAGCATGGTGGGAATGAATAGTCTGTGCGGCATATACGCCTCCTTGTGGGGTGTCTTTGCGCGACGGCGCGGATTAGTTCCTGGCGGGTGCGCCGCCGATGGCGGCCGGGGGTGGGGGGCCAGGGGGAGCCGCCCGGAGGGTCCAGTGGATATGCTGCGGGTCCGCGCCCCAGCCGTGCTGGACATGGGGGCAGGCGCTGGTGGTACACGGGACCGGGGGGCCA
>JAJDTQ010000070.1 GCA_022827045.1 Candidatus Binatia bacterium | reverse complement strand
CTATGAGAAGCGGCGCATCGATCGCACCTTCGCCAACCTGAACCGGAAGGCCCGGACTCTCGGCTACCGGCTTGTCCAGGCCGCCGTCAACGAAGAAGTACCCAACGGCGCACCGGCAGCGGCTTAGTTACTCAAGAGCGAACGCGTACTGCCGCAACTGGTTGAACGCGGCGTCCAGGTCCGCGCGCCGCCCCTTGTACTCCCATGCGAAGCAGCCGCGCTTCCATACGTCGGCCCAGCCGTCGCCGCCACTGTCCTTCCGCGCGCCGCGCTCGAAGCAGTACCATTCGCCCGAGGGGTCGGCGTCCGTCGGCGTCGGCTCGCCTACCAACGCGCACAGGTCGTTGAAGTGCGACTGCGACGCCGAGCGTTCCTTGAGCTCGACCACGCGCCACTTCGCGATGAACTCTCCCGGCGTCATCAAGCCCACCATTGCGGGGACGTGGACGCCGACCGGCGGCGACGCAAGATCGCGCTGGATGAGGTGGCCTCGTTCATCGAAGCATGACTCCTCGTTGCCATCATGTTCCCTTCACCATGCAGCGGGCTCACGCCGGCTGCAAGCAGCGGCTCCGGTCAGCCCTCCGCGTGGAAAGGCAACATGTCCGGAAGCATTCGGCGTCGACGCGGTGATCGCCAGCCGATGCATCGGTCCCGGCAGCCGCATCGACATCGTGCTGTGCGAAGTGTGCAAGACTCCCTCGCTCGTTTGCTTCGCACCCGGCGGCCATGTTGTGTCCGGCGACCGGAAGGTAATGCGGAACGCTCATGTATTACGGATCAATCGGTCCGCTCAAACGCCGCGGTGGCTTTGCCGTCGCTGCATGACCCTCCGGACGTTCACCATCATTGCGGATGAACGCCGGGTCGGTTCCGACGGGCTGGCGCCCGTTAAGGATTTCACACCTGCCGCACCGTGGTGCCTGTCGCGCCCTGTCTGCGACTTGGTGCGCTCCCTTGCGCGCTCCGAGTTTCTCCGACGCGCGGACGCCATGGAAAAGACGGTGTCATTTTGCGACGCTCCTGTGTTACGGGCGTGTACGATCCAAACACATCCCCGTGATTTCAAGGACTTGGCGGCCTCCAATCTGCAACGCAGAAAGCGACGCAAGGCCATTCCGGGCGGAACGCCTGACAACCGCCCCAATAGGGTTCGTTAAGCGTCGTACAGGCGAAGAAACAGTCCCGCCGCCCGCTTCGCGCGGACCTCGATGTCGCTCTCGGAAGGTGAATCCAGAACCCCCAGCAACCGCCGGGGCTGGGCATCTCCGAGGAGCAGCCCGACGAAGGTGTCAGCGGCCTCGTTCGCATCCTCGATCTTCAGGAGGCCTCGCGCACCGCACTGCTCCAGATACCGGACCAAGTTCCCGTGAATCGGGTCGCGGCACAACCTGGACAGGCTGGCCGCCAGCGCCGGGGTTGAGGACGCCTCGGAAACGGCGGCCTGGTAGACCGCCACCGCGTAGTCGCCGAGAAGGTGGGCCGCCATTGCCCGGCCGAACCCCGTCAAGACAGCCTCGACCGAAGCGCCGCCGTCGAGATGTTCGTTCACCGCCAGTCGAAACCGTTCCGCGTATCGCCGGATGACGGCCTCGAAGAGCCTGGGCTTGTTGCCGAACCACGCATACAGCGTTTCCTTGGACGCCGAAGAACGTCGTGCCACTTCGAGCATGGTGGCGCCGCGGTAGCCGCGTTCGGCCAGCACCTTGATGACGACATCAAGTATGTGAGCCCGGCGCGGCGCGCGTGAGAGACTTCCTGCCCATGGACGCTGCAGGGAAGTTCTTTCCATCAGCAAGGGTAAATGCCGCACGGTTGGTGACGATGTCAAGCGCCGCCGGGAGGAGAGCGGCGGAGCTCGGGAGGAGGACTGGGTGTTCCCGTCCCCCACGAGCGCAGAAGGACACCTGAAGGGCGTCGGTCGCCATCACCCCGGATCAGCAAGGCCGGCGGAACCCGTTTCTGGTTCCACGGGCTACGCAACGCCTTCATCACCGTGGCCGAGCGCGACCTGATGCTGCCGCTCCCGTTGACCAAACGGCTCGTCAACCACGCCCACGACGACGACATCACCGAGGGCTATGCCGCCAACTGGACCGTCGAGCAACTCCGGGAGCCCGCTCAACGCGTGGCAGAGCGCATAGAAGCCCTGTTGGAATCCGCCGCACCCGCGCCGGAGGCTGGTCCAGTCTCAAGTCATGGCGACGAGCGGAGGTTCTTCGAACGGTTGGCCGCGGATTGCCACGCTGGACGACGGTCCCATGGCTTGGTGCAAGGCGCACCGTCGGATGAAACAAGGAGTGGCTTTGGGGTTAGGGGAGGCAGTTGCCAATCGGAGTGCAGATCCTGAAGCATGGATTCTCGGCGCAGAATTCCTCGAACACCTTCGGCAACGGCAACAGGTATTCGTCCCCGGCGCGTTGCTGCCGCTTTGCCACATCGATCAGCGCGCCCGCTTGTTCCTGCGTCAGATGACCCGTCTCCTCCAGGCCATTCTTCGCTTGCCAGGAACGTATCGCCTTGCGAGTCCGCGGTCCGAAAATCCCATCTACCGGACCTACATTGATGTTGAACGAGGCGAGACCGCGCTGAACGAGAATCCAATCCGAGCGCTCCAACTCCAATGACTCCGCCATGTTCCCCTTCTCCTTGATCGGGAAACGTTCCGGATATCCTTTCAAGTATACTGCGACACGCAGTAGTGCAGAGAAACGCGAGTATGCTTTCTTGATGCTCATCACCGTCTTCATCGCAACCGCGAATTCCCCACCTTTCGCCTGCCGGGCAGCGAAACGTTGCAATATCAAAGACACCCAACCACTACGGCCCATATCGAAAAAACTGACGGGCTCATCGGACATGCGCTGCGCCGTTTCGAGTGCACCGGTGAAATCCCCCATCCCTACTTTCGCCCGGATGATCTCTCCCAGCGCATTGTGACGCAATTGGCCATCGTCCATGTATTCCGCAGCCTTGAGGGCGCCACCGATGTGCCCAACGTCCAACAATGCCCGGATGATTGTGCTCAATGCCTCGTCGCGCTTGGGACCTTTGTCCAGCCTCTCGACGAACTCTAGCGCAACAACAATTTCCCGGGCATTGGCTTTGGCCTGAGTGACGATCGTTGCGACTTGATAACCTTCAACGTTCTGGATACGGAATAGGCTGTTCAGTGCACCAACGACATCTCCCGCGCGTCCCTGTGCCTCGGCGAGTACCCACAATATCGAGTCACGCTCGGAGACATCCTCCATGCCCTGTACTCTCTCCAACGCAGCGGCAAAGTCTTGTCTAGCCGCTTGCTTGTGCCCGGACTTCGCTTCCGCCAAGGCAATCGACGTCAGTGCCTCTACAAGCAAAGAATCCGACCGGAAGCTCGTCGATGCGTCGCCCGCGCCAGCCACGTCCCCCACTTCCAATTGTGAATGGACGATGGTCATCAATACCGCATCACGTTCGGGCACGTCCTTCATGCCCCGCGCCGTCTTGAGTGCCGCGGCAAGGGTCTCTCTCGCCAATTCGCTGTCGCCTGACTTCGCTTCCGCCTTGGCGATCGACGTCAGTGCCCTTACAAGCGGAGAATCCGACCGGAAGCTCGTCGATGTGTTGCGTGCACCAGCCAGGTCCCCAACTCCCAACTGTGACTGGACGATGACCATCAACGCCGCATCACGTTTGGGCGCGTCCTTCATGCCCTGCGCCGTCTTGAGTGCCGCCGCAAGTGTCTCCTTCGCCGATTCTCTGTCACCGGACTTTGCTTGCGCGGTAGCAACTCGCTCCGACACCCATACCGAGAGGACATCTGAATCGAATGGCTCGGTATTCTCCGCCACGATGTGTCCCGCGACCTTCTCCGCCACGATGTGTCCCGCGACCTTACGCGCACCAGCCACATCCCCAATTTCCACATGTGCCCCGAGGATGTCCCTCAACGCCTTAACGCGGTTGAACCTGTTCTCTATCCCCTGCGCTGCCCCGAACGCGGCCCCAAAGGTTTTCCTCGCCACTTCCCGGTCGCCGGATTTCGCCTGTGCCTTGGCGATGTGTGCATACGCCACTGCGCGGTCTCCGGCCGCATCTATGCCCTCGACCGTGGTGAGTGCAGCGGCAATATCCCCCAGGTTGACTTGCGTCGCGACAACCTGCCGCAAGGCATGGTCAAGATCACTGGCCCAACCCCGCGAGTCGTCCTTCGCGGTTCTGAATGAAGCGACGATTTCAACTGCTGCAACCTGTGATCTGGCAAGATCGCCCCATGCAAAACCGGCAGGACCGAAAAACCACCGGCCATAACCCGCATCCTTCGCCGTCCTTGCTGTCTTGAGTAGGGCACCAATATTCCCCGCTTCGAGTTGAGCCACAGTCACCTCCCACACAAACAAAACGAACCCGTGGAATTGGTCTGTCCTCAGTGCCTCGAATAGGTCGGTGATATCCGCTTCGACCGCCGCCCTCGCCATGGACTTCAATACACTTCCAAATTCTCCAGATTGCGTGTCGTAGACGGCTTGCGCGGTGTGGTACGCAACGACGATGTCTCCCGCATCCACCAGGAGTGGGACGATATCCTTCAACGCACTGTCGAGCTTTCCCCTTTTGTCCAGGCTCCATGACGGTCTTCCGTCACTGTGGGCCTGGTTGATTACGTTGCTCCACGGCCACTTCGATTTCGTGGTCTTGAATATCTTGAAGGCAAGAGTCAGGGTCTGTCTCGCCGCTTGCTTGTCTCCGGCTTCCACCTGCCCCATGGCGATGGCAACCAACAACCCTGGCAATATATCGGGCTCAATCCCCTGGCTCTGCATTTCCTTGAGTAATTTCACCAGCACATTTCTGACTATCCGTCTCGTCCTCCTCGCCGCCTGTCTGTCCCCTGACTCCAACTGGGCGTTGGCGATCTCCGGCCCCACCCAAGACCATGTCCGTATTCTATGATGGATTGAGTCAATGCTTCGCGTTGTCGCGAGTGCGTCGGTGAAGGCCCCCGCCTGCACCTGCAATTCGGCGATGTTACGCAGCAACCGATCACGGTCACCACCCTTGTCCATGGTATTCGCGGTCGCAAACAAAGTGTCCAGATGCTGCCTTGCCGCTCGTTTGTCTCCGACTTCCAGTTGCACGGCAACGATTTCGAGCCATGCAGAAACGCTATTGTCGATGTTCCGAGCGAGTTCGATGAGGCAATCGAAGTCTGGAACCTCCAAACATGACGAACGCCGCTGCTCCGCGGTGAGTCTCCGTTGGCCCAGTTGTGTCAGTTCACGCACCCATTCGACCGGCAAGGCGAAATTGAGGTTCTCTCCTTTCCACTTGAATGTCGTGATTCCGACGAGCTCACTGCGGCTGTTGAAAAGGCCGCCGCCCGAGGAACCCGGAGATATGGCCGCATCCGTCTGCACCAGCGGTGCACGCCGTTTGCCGAAGACCCTGCGGAGTTGCGATACTATTCCACGGGAAAGGGATAGCACCAGTCCGTTGGGTGCTCCCACCGCGTATACTTCCTCACCCACCGACAGTTTCTTGGCGAAACCGAGGCGAACGGCGGGCGCGGCTGGCGGTTTCGACAACTCGTCCACGTACAACAGGCACAGGTCCCGCTTGGATTCCTGCAAAAGCAACGAAGCCGTCATCCGCCACGTGGGTCCACCAGCATGCCGCGACGCTTGGCGCACAGCGATGCCGGCAGCCTTTTCGACTACATGGCAATTTGTTACGACTTCCTTCCTGCCCACCACTACGCCGCTACCCTGACTCACGGCGGCACCGTCTTCGCCCAAACCCAGCACGACCACCACCGAGGGCGCCACCGACTGGAACACCTCCTTCGCCGACCCGCTCCAGACTACGGACGAGGTCCCAAAAAGGCCCGCGAGGAGAACAACGATAACGATAGGTGCAAGCCTCATGGTTGGCCCTATATCAAACCCCGCAAGTGTTTCCAAAGTAGGTTGACTTGTCACGCGGCCAAGGGGTTGTCGGCGAAAGGCCCTTGAACGCGACGTGCGTCGGCCTTGCAAGAGCCGATGAAGGTCAAAAGGCGATGGAGGTGTTCCTGACGAGAGTTGAACCCCGATCTGCCAAACCGTCCACGCCGCCCCCGCAAAGCGCGCCCGCCACTCTCACACTACCGGCTTCGACACTCCAAGACTCGCTTGAATCACGGCTGACAGGATTTCATTCCTTGCGAAAGATCATGCGGCCGCATTCCGAGAATCCTTCTCCGCCTTCAGGGTACGTCCCTCATGACCTCGTAGTGTCGATGGCCTACCCTATCCCGAACGTCCACGTAGGGAGCGCCAACAACTCATGAATACGATCTGTGTAATCCGTTCGGTCACGCTGTTCCCTCCGGAAGAACTCGAAGAGGATCCGAGGGACGGCCTTCGTCGCCAGGACCAGAGTACCTAGATCGAGCATATCGTTTGGGAAGCCGCCGCGAAGGGCCCTGATGCTGTCGACACCGAGGATGCCACATATATGCGACGCCTCCTCTGGCGTGACGTTGATTCCGGTATTCCAGCCAGTATCCTCCCTCCGCCAGAGGTCCAACCGTGTCCCAGTCACTCTCGACACCGACTCGTCGTAGATCCGAATGAACGAGTCCACGGTCGTTGCGAGAAGGCCGCTTGTCCGAACTGGGAACGTGAGGGATTCCAGCGTTATCAAGAGCCTCACGCCCCGCCGGATTTCCTCTTCGTGCGAAGTCACGCGCTCAGGAAAAGACACCCTGACGCGCCTCTTCGTGTAGCTCCCTGGAATGTCTTCGCTTTGACGGATAGCCTCCGCCAATGCATCCACACCAGGAACGACAGCAAGCGGGCGCGCACCGACTTCCAGCGTCAAGGGGCGTCCCTTGCAGCCGAGCTTTCGGGCGAGCTCTTCCGCGATCGTCTCGATTCCCTTGCTGGTCGGCAACGCGAGGAAGGCAGCGAGAAGCGGAGAGTAGCCCGCCACCTCATCAGCAGTGATCTCGTGCCACACCGGAACCACCGAGCGCTTGCCGCTTACGGCCAATGTGTAGAGTGCATCAAGCTCGGCTTGGGGCCACGCTTTCGCGAAGAACGAATGACTCAGGACTACGACGCCGAGCCGCGACTTTGATATTCCTTCATCGATCTTGCGCCTCAGCGAGTCCCCAGGGGACAGTACCCACCTGTCGAGCCAGACGCGCTGACAATAGTTCCGGAGTTCGTCGGCCAGAGGCGACGCAACTGCTGCCTTGTCTTCGCTTGCGTGCGATATGAAAACGTCCCACATGGGCGGGTTCCCTCATCTGCCGAACGACCACGCTCAGCCGCGGACAAGCCGCGCAGCCGTCGGCTGGAGCGACTGGTTAGCTCGCATGTTTTCGCTTCAAACGCTTCGGTTCGCGGCGTATGACCTTGGGGCCCAGACACGGCATCCAGCTCTCTCAATGTCTTGCAAATGAGTTGGAGATCGCTGCCATCGCTTAGCAGCGAACTCCGTCGGCGTTCGCCGTTTCTACATCGATCGCGTTGAAGGTTGGCATATTGTCGCTATCCTTTCGTGTTCACGGTCTTACTCCCCTTGTTCCCAGACGCCTTCGTTCGGTCTACGGTGAGATTGTGTGACAGCAGCTCGGCTACAGCGTCCTCCTCGGAGATCCTCGCATCCCACCCGTAGGCCCCTGCAACAGCGGCATCAAGTGTCGCGTGAGCATCAGTGAGCCATTGCGGCCGGGCGTTGTAGAGGTTCGTCAGCGTGCGGGCCGTGAGCTTCTTCGCCGCCTCCTCGTCCCGGGCTACCGGGCGCTTTCGATAACCTAGCACCGGCCCCTCCACCCACTCCACCCATTCGGGCGGGTTGAGCCAGCGGTCACGTAGTCCGACCAAGCGCCGCACAGCGTCGGCGATGGCATGGGGACCGTCCGCATAATCGGCGGCGGGGATGTCGGGCGAGAGCCCGTCCGGGAAGGGGAAGGTCTCGAAGGTGCTGGTCGGCGTGTAGCGCGGATCGTTGCCCTTGCCGAGCCAAGTCCCGAGCCTGAGTGACCATACCTCGTGAAACCGGCTGTGCAGGATGCCGAAGGTCACATCGTCGTCGCGAGCGATGGCGATGAGCTGGTGGTCCGGGCAGATGCCCGCCTCCAGCCAGTCGAACAGCCGATGCTTGGCGACGGTCGGCGTGACGATGTAGCGCGATAGCCCGTCAAGCGCCTTCCACATGCCCTGTCGCGGTTCGACATGCCGCCACCAATTGAGGCGATACGACTCTCGGCGGTTCCGCTGTCGCATGGGCCAGACATGTTCTTTCACGTGCCGGAAGGATGCCTCATAGAGCGCCGCGTCCGCTTCCGACATCTCCCAGCTGAAATCCACGATCCACTTGCCCGCCGGACGGCGGGTCAAGTCCATGCCGTTCACCCAGGGCTTGAGCACATCGGCGTTGGGCCGCCCGTTCGGGTTCCCCGGAAGGCGCAGCCATTCCCGAGCGAGATCACCGGGAACGTCGAACGGCCCGCTCTTGGTGTCGCCCATGAAGGCAACCTCCATGTTCGCCGGGATACGTTTTGCCACGGTCAGGTCGATTCCGGCTCCACCGCGCCGGGCCGTAAGGTCGGACTTGTCCCGAGCCGCCCCGTCCGCCAGGTCCTCCAGCGTGAACTCGTGCGTCTCGCTCACGCTGTTGGTCCAGTTGGTGCGGATGCGGAACCGCGCCATGTCCGAGACGATCAGCAGCGGCGGGTTCTCCAGCGCGAACGCGTACTGCTGCAGCTGGTTGAACGCCGCGTCGAGGTCCGCGCGCCGCCCCTTGTATTCCCACGCGAAGCAGCCGCGCTTCCACACGTCGGCCCATCCGTCCCCGCCGCTGTCCTTCCGCGCGCCGCGCTCGAAGCAGTACCCTTCGCCCGAAGGGTCCGCGTCCGTCGGCGTGGGCTCGCCCACCAAGGCGCAGAGGTCGTTGAAGTGCGACTGCGATGCCGAGCGCTCCTTGAGTTCGACCACCCGCCACTTGGCGATGAACTCCCCCGGCGTCATGGCGCCCACCGCTGCGGGGACGTGGACGCGGCCGACGGCGACGACTGACCACGCTGTATGACGTGGCCTCGTTCATAGAAGCATGATTCCTCGTTGCCATCATGTTCCCTTCACCATGCAGCGGCCTCGTGCTGCTTGCAAGCCGCGGCTTCGGTCAGCCCTCCGTGTGGAGCGGTAACATGTGCGGAAGCATTCGCATCGACGCGGTGATCACCGACCGGAACCATCGTACCCGATAGCCGCTTCGACATCGCCCTGTGCGAAGTGTGAAACACTCCTCGCCATACGCTCATGGATCGTGGGCCGGTCCTCTCGCTCAAACGCCGCGACGGCTTTGCCTTTGACGCATGACCTGCGAACGTTCACCATCATTATGGATGAATGCCGAACCGCATCACCCGTCTCTCAGTCCAGGCCGCATACCGGACGTTGAAGAATCTCCGTCCTTGTACACAGCGTCCGCCCGTAACGTTCGCCCGGTTCTGGTCGAGGAATCGGCTGAAGAGGGAGCGTGCAGCCCCGGCAGTCCGTCTTGGCGGCGACCCGGTCCGGACCTGCCTCACTCCTCCGAATGCGTGAGTTGCTTCACCCCGTTCCGAGCCGCCATCTTGTAGGCTTCTCCCATGGTGGGAAAGTTGAAAACGTTGTCGATGAAGTAATCGATGGTCCCGTTGTAGCTCAACACCGCCTGGCCGATGTGGATCAGCTCGCAGGCCTGGTCGCCGATGATGTGAACGCCCAGGAGGTGCCAGCCGTTGGGCTCGAACAAGAGCGTCAACATTCCGTGCGGATCGCCGATGATGCCGGCCTTGGTGACCTCGTCGTAGGTGGCCACCCCCTTGGCGTAGGGTATGCCCTTGTCTTCCAGTTCCTGCTGCGTGTAGCCCACCATGGCGATCTCGGGGATGGTGTAGACGCACATGGGGAACAGCGTCCTGCGCCCGCCCGCCCGGCGTCCCAGTGCGTAGTTGGCGGCCATGCGGCCCTGCTCGCTGCTGGTGGAGGCCAGCGCCGGGAAACCCACCACGTCGCCGGCGGCGTATATGTTGGGAATCGAGGTCTGGAACAGCTCGTTCACCTCGATCAGGCCGTACTGATTGAAAGCGACGCCCACGTCCTCGAGCCCCAGCACCCTGGTGGCCACCTCGCGGCCGCTGGCCACGATCACCACGTCCGCCTCCAGCACCCGGCCGTCGGCGAGGGTGACCCGCGCCCTCTCGTCCGATCCGGCCATCCGCTCGATCTTGTCGTACCAGTTGCCCCAGACGAACTCCACGCCGTAGTCCTCCATGCGCCGGATGAGCATGTCGACGAGCGGGCTCTCGGCGAAGGTGAGGAAGGTCCGGTCCCGCTGGATCAGCGACACCTTGCACCCCAGAACCGCGAATGCCGAGCCATACTCCGCACCGATGACCCCAGCGCCGATGACGATGATCGACTCGGGCAGGGACTTGCGCTTGAGCTCGAGCGTGAACACGGAGTCAGAATCGAAGATGACCTCGTTGTCCACCGGGATGTCCGGCGTGAAGCGCGGCCTCGATCCGGCGGCGATGATGATCTTCTCCGCTTTCAGGTTGATGGACTCCATGGGGTTCCTGAGCACCCACGCATGCACCGAGTTGGGACTGTCCAGGGTAGCGTGGTAGCCCCGGAAGATATCGATCCGGTCGTGGTAGACCTGGAGCTGGTCTTCCATGGCGGCGATCCGCCGCTCCACCACTTTCCGGACCCGGGTCGCTGGCATGTCCGGCTGGGACCGATCCGCCATCGAGTCGACCGAAGCCTCCCCATAGCGGGTTGCACGCGGGGATGTCACGAGCTGGCCGCGACCGTTTCCCGATCCGCTGGCGTAGTGTCTGTGGGATCATCTGCCGAGATCGTTGATCGTGGCGCCGGTGCCGGTCTGCTGTCGCAGGGTTTCGATCTCTGCCGACAGCGTCACGTCCCACCCCGATGGTAGATCTCCCCGTCCTTGTCTGCGACCCTACCGGGATGTGAATGACCGTAGATGTCAGGGAGTCATAAGCAGAGTGCTAGCCGAGGAAGCCCTACTCGCCACAGTCCCAGCAGCGCACATCCACCGCGTAGCCCTTCCCTGTCAGGCATAATGCGACCAAGTCGTACCACCGCTTCGTTTGCCGTCTGACTACCGCCCGCCGTTTCCGCGCACTCGGCGAGCGCATTGGTTCATGGAACCCCTCGTTTACATAGTCTCCTGCTTCTTGATTGGCCCGGACCGCTTGACGGCTGCACTCCGCCATCATTTGGCTGCTTGGCCGGCTTCCGTCCGGTTTCTTCGCCTTCAGGGTGACGTAGCACCCCGCCAGCGACAACGTGCAACAAATCAGCAGCAACACCGCCTTCATTCGATGTCCGTACACGCTCACCTCTTCGGCAACTTCATTGAGCGAATCGTCGGGACAGACTATGACCACAGAGAGACGGTTTGCGATGCCATGAAACAAGCAGGACGTTATTCGTCGTTGTTCCTTGCCTTTGCGTTTGCTTGGCCCGTGCCACAACTTCGTCGAATCCTGTTCCGACTGCAAGAGGTGACGCATCCAGGCAGGGCCAACGGGCGAGGTTTTCGGCTGCATCCCCTGAAGGCGTCCGTGTCTCCGGCAACCCAAACCGCGACGCCAACGGCTTCGGAGTCATCCCATAGCAGGAACCGGCCGCCCCGTGCGATCCTGGCCCGGCGTGCGCATGCGCGCCCCAGGGAAAACCGCCGAATCCTTGGGAAAGGGCCGCAACCGGTGACGGTTGAGGCCTTGCTGTAAGTGGCACACGCATGGTGCAGAAGCCCTCGCTGGTGGCTACGACGGTGCTTGCCACCCTGCCGCGGATACCGGACAGCCCTGGGTGATCACCGGACCCGGAGCGGGCAGGCTTTCGAGCAATCTGAACGAAAACCATGACTTGTGGTCCCAAACGGACAGGATTCGCTCGGTGGAGGAACGCACCTGGCTGCCGGGAGCTGACCGAGGATGAGAGCGCCGAAATTGTCAGATTTTCGGCACCGGCCGCGTTTAGCTTTGAATCATGGAACATACCGGCGCGCACTCGTCCAGGGCAAGACGCCGTTCGTCGAAGGTGCCATAATCGAGGACGACGAGGGGAGAGACCTCTCGGCCGGTTCAATAAAGGAAGGTTCGGCATGATCCGCCTCGCCACCGTCATCGCGATCCTGCTGCTCGCCGGATGCGGCGGCAGCCAATCCCCCGACCCGCGTCTTGAGCCTCCCGATCCGCCCCGGGAGGTCCGGATCATCGACGCCGACACCATCGACGTCGACGGCACTCGCTACCGCCTTCACGGCATCGACGCCCCCGAGTCCTACCAGACCTGCCGCGCGTGGGGATACACCTGGGATTGCGGCGAGGCGGCGATTGACGCTCTCGCCCGCCACGTCGACGGCCTTTCCTGCACGGGAGGATCCACCGACCGATACGGACGCGTGATCGGCGTTTGTTCGTCGGGCGGCCAAGACCTCAACGCCTGGATGGTCCTCAACGGCTGGGCGCTCGCCGAGTACTCGGATGACTATCGCGGCCACGAGGACCGGGCCCGGGCCGAGCGCCGCGGCATCCATCGAGGCGAGTTCGTCCGGCCCGCCTACCGACGCAAGGGAGAGCGGCTCGAAGGCGGCGACACCCTGGCCTGGGTCGCCCTCGGCCCCGTCGACGTCCCGCAACTCGCCGAGACGATCCTGAGGGGAGACGTCAACGCCGTCGACGGCATGCTCCTACCCTCCAGCGTCTTCGGGTTCACCGACGCCGGCAGCGCCGTCTCCTTCGGCGACTGGCAAGCCGCAAACCCGGCGACCGACGACGCGACCTGGTTCGGCGACATGATCGCCAGGAACGCGGCTGGAACGCGCGCCAGCGGCGTCGCCCGGCTCACAGTCGATCTCCAGCAGTTTGAAATAGACTTGGTGCTCTCCAGCCCGGACACCGGCTCCCTTCACTGGGCCGACATCCCGCTCCACGCAGGATCCTTCGACGCCGTCGACGGCTCCGTGCGCGGACGCTTCTACGGTCCGCAACAGGACGAAGCAGGCGGCGTATTCAGGCGTGGCGGCTGGCTTGGCGTGTTCGGCGTCAGTCGCTAACGATCATAAAGGACTTCGAAGCGCTAACAGAAGACATGCAAATCTACGATCTTCGTCACGGTTTCGCTTCGAGAGCGCTCGCCCTGCTGCCGGAGCACCGGCAGGCGCGCCACCGCTCGCTATACCCACGCCGCACGGGAGTTTGTGAAGAGGGTCTGCCTTGCCATAGCATTGCCACAGATATGAATTTCGCGCCACAAGACGTTGCGGCACACGGCAGGCGAGGTGAAAGGTTCATCGAACGGAGAGCTTCATGACCGAGAATCACTCCTGTATTCGGCTTCTCACAGATATTCTGGAAAAGCTGGACAGTCTCCCAAACGACTTTTTGGACGAAGAGTATCGCCTCCCGATTTGGCTGGATGTGGGCAACGGCCAGATCGCAATCACACCTGAGATAGACGGGATGCTCACCCTCTTTTCCAAGGCCGTAATGAACGAATCGCAAAGATCCGAGTTTACAGACTCGGACTGGAACCGACTGGTGAAACGCGCATTGGGACCCGCTCTTGCCCACCGTTACGAAGAAAATCGGCTTGAAGAGAACGCCACCACGATTCTGGAAGCCGTTAGGGAGACGATTGAGGACCGGATTCGTGAGATTCAACCGCGCGAGTATGCTTTCGGTTGTCATTTGTCCAGGATTCCCGACCTGGAACCGCTCTGCATTGGAACCGTACGCTTTGAGCCAAGACGCGCATGGCTTGCGAGAATGCACGGTAGCGGTTGTGCATCTGACGTAATGCGGTCACGTGTCGAAAGAGCGTGGGAGGGAAAGCACCTTCGCAAGAGAAGGGCATCTGAGGATGCGAGGCGCGAGTCGGCCGTTCTCGACACTATAGGAGAGAGCCACTTCGTTTGCAGTGTTGTGGTTGGACCTATGGGAGAAGAAGCGGGACTGCAGAAGGCCTTGATTGCGGCCCGGCTCGCCATGGTAACGCTAGCCCTTGCATGGCGTCGGCCATCGTCGGCGTTGAAGTTCATGAACCTCACGTATGATCGGCAACCACATGATCGCCAGTACGTGGTTTCGTCAACGGGCGGACGCTTCCGTCGGGGAAACTTACCGTCGTATCCTCCGGGGGGAGAAGGACGGCTGAAGGCGGAGGACTGGCGTAGCTTGCGATCCGACCTGGGCAAGTTGTTCGGTACTGCCGGCGATACGGTTCGGTACGTGACGCATGGCCCAAAAGAGGTTACGCGACCGAAGATGATGAACGCTCTGTTTCAGGCGTTGCTGTGGTTCCATGAGGGATGCAGGGAAGTTGTCGATTCGATGGCGATCGTTAAATTTTGTTCGTCGTTGGAAGCTCTGGCCTGCGGAAAAGGGCGCAGGGGGAAAGGGCGCAACGGTATTCGTGACTTGGTGAAGGCCCGTTTGTCAGTTGTAGATGAAGACAAGCTTCAAGAGGACGTGGAGCGATTCTATGGGGAGGGGCGTAACCCAACCGTTCACGGGGCCAATGATCGATTGGGCCATGATTGGACTGATACCAGAAATCTTTCAGAGGAACTGGCACGGGGGTGCTTGATAAGCTGTCTGGAATGGGCGGCCGAGCACCAGCAAGCGAATGACCCGCGACTGTTTTCGCGGTCGGACATGCAAACCCGTTGAGTGTTGATCGCAGTCTCCCATGGACTCGACGAGCTCGGCACCGCGTCGGGCGGTTTTTCAGTTTTTCAGACAATCGACGCCATTCACCGCCACGCCGATGACGCGAAGTCTTCACCCCTTGTCCCCGGTTCGTAAAGCGCGTATCCGGGCTTCATGGACACGCAAGATTCGTGTGAACAGACGCCCGGCGGGAGGCATCGGCGATGGTAGCCTCCATCGGCAAGATCGCCTCTCCGTCGCAAGGGGCGAGCTACTTCGAGCGGGATGGGTATTACTCAAGGGACGACCCGGCGCACAAGGAAGCGAGCGCCTGGGCGGGCCGGGGCGCGGAGGAACTGGGGCTCTCAGGCCCGGTCGACTCCGATGCGTTCCGGGCCGTCCTTGAAGGTAAGGTTCCCGGCGGACGCCAGCTTGGCCGCAAGGATCTCGACGGCAACATCCAGCACCGTCCGGGCCGGGACGTGACGCTGTCCGCGCCCAAGTCGGTGTCGCTCATGGCGATGGTGGGCGGCGACGAGCGGATCGTGGACGCCCACGACAGGGCGGTCGGCCGAACGCTGGCGTGGATCGAGAAGAACGCCGTCGAGACCCGGATGCAGGATCGGGCGACGGGCGCAATGGTCCGGGCCGGCGGCCAGAAGATGGTGGCCGCGACCTTCCGCCACGACACCTCCCGCAACCTCGACCCTCAACTCCACACTCACGCCGTCATCGCCAACATGGTGCAGGGCGAGGATCAGAAGTGGCGCACGATGGTGGATGACGGGCTCTTCAGGGGCAAGATGACGATCGGAGCCATCTACCGGGCGGAGCTGGCGCAAGGGCTTCAGGATCTCGGGTACGGGATAGAGAAGACGCACCCGGACGGGCGGTTCGAGATCGCGGGGGTATCGCGGGAAGTGATCGAGGAGTTTTCCACCCGGCGGTCGGAGATAGAGGCTGCAATGAGGGAGCATGGCTTGGGCAGGACGGGAGACAACCCGCACATGGCGGCCCGGGCCACGCTGATGACGCGGGCTGGGAAGCGCGACGTGGAACGGGGCGAGCTGCGCCGGTCCTGGGAGCGCCAAGCGGCGGATCTGGGGTTTTTGCCAGACACGGTGCGGGCGAAGGCAATGCGGGCCGAGCGGGAACTCCCCATACCGGACCTGTTCACGGACCGGGGACAGCCCGCCGCGGAGGCGGCAAGCTGGGCGGTGGAGCACCTATCCGAACGCCAGTCGGTGTTCGGCCACGGGGATCTTCTGGCGGCCGCGCTCTCCCGGGAGCCGGGCGCGGTCAGGGTGGAGGCGGCGGAGCGCGCCGTCTCGGAGCTCGAACGGGAGGGCGGACTGCACGCCGCCAGGGGTCTCGACCACGGCAGGCACTGGACCACGGACGCGGCAATGGCGAGGGAGTCCGAGGCCATCGCGCTGATGCACGCCGGCCAGGGATCGGGGAAACCCATCATGCGGGGCTGGATCGCGGAGACCAAACTCCACGGAGGGCGTCTCAACGAGGGCCAGAAGGAAGCGGTCAAGATGGTGCTGGCATCGAAAGACCGTGTGGTGGGAGTGCAGGGCTATGCGGGAACGGGCAAGACGACGATGCTGAAGCGCCTGCGGACGCTGGCGGAGAGCCGGGACTACCGGACGGTGGGGCTTGCGCCTTCGGCCTCGGCCGCGCGCACCCTTGAGCGGGAATCCGGGATCGGGTCGGAGACTCTGCAACGGTTCCTCGCCCGCAATGCGGGAGTCATAGAAGGCCGGGGCACGGTGAAGGGTCTTCGCCAGTTGCGCGCCTCGTTCTCGAAGACGGTCCTGGTGGTGGACGAGAGCTCGCTCGCATCGAGCGAGCAGATGAGGGGTCTCCTCAGGGCCGCAACCACGCTCCGGGTCCCACGGGTGGTGCTGGTCGGAGACGAGAGGCAGCTCGGAGCGGTGGAAGCGGGCAAGCCCTTCGAGCAACTCAGGCGCGCGGGGATGCAGACCGCGGTAATGGACGAGATCCTCCGCCAGCGCGACATGGAGCTCAAGGAAGCGGTGCGGGCGGGCTTGGCCGGCGAGGTGAAGACCGCATTCGACAAACTCGGCGATCAGGTTGTGCAGGTGGATAGGGAACAACTCGGCCTCGAAGCCGCCGAACGGTGGCTGAAACTGTCTCCCGAACAACGCACGAGGGCAGGAGTGATTGCACCCACGAGGGCGCTACGGGACGAGATCAACACGAGAATCCGCGAGAGTCTGGTCGCAGACGGGGTGGTTTCAGGACCCGCCCGCCAAGGCAAGAAGCTCGTGTCGACGGGCCTGACCCGGGCGGAGATGGCCCGGGCCTCCAACTACTCGGCGGGAGACACGGTGATTTTCAACCGGCAGTACAAGACGCTCGGGGTGGAGAAGGGAGACGAGCGGGATGTGGTGCGCGTCGACTACGACCGCAACACGTTATGGCTGGCCGGCGGTGGAGGAGATCTCGTGGCCTGGCGGCCGTACCAAATTGCCGCCGCCAAGGGCGGCGTCGAGGTCTACAGGAGCGAGGAGATGGAGCTTCGGGCGGGCGACCGGGTCCGGTGGACGCGCAACGATCCGGGCTCGGAACTCGTGAACGGGGAGGCGGCGATGGTGGAGTCCATCGAAAAGGAGGGAGTCCGGTTCCGGCTGGAGAACGGAAAGGAAGCCGGACTGGACGAAGACGATCCGCAACTCCGGCACATGGACAGGGCTTGGGCGGCCACGGTTCACTCTTTTCAGGGCAGGACGGTGGACCATATCGTGGCTGCAATGCCCGCCGGCAATCCGAATCTGACCAACCAGAGAGCCTTCTACGTGGCCATCAGCCGGGCTCGAGACCATGCCGAGCTGGTCACCGACGATGCCAGGAAGCTCTCCGAACAGCTGGAGCGAGCGACCGGAGAGCGGATCTCGGCGCTGGATGGAGTCGCCAGGGAGGCCGCGCACGAGGCAGAGATGGGCCTCGAACCGCCCGAAGAGCGGGACGCGGGTCACACGGATCGCATGGAACGCGAGTACGAACCTGAGCTTCAGCCGGACTCGGGGCACGGGGGCGGGCATCAACCGTTGCATGAACTCGACTGGGAGGACGATCTGAAATCTCCGGAACGGAGCGCCGGACGGGATGCGGACGGTCTCGAATCCTGGGACACGGATCGGGAAACCGAACCCGAGGAGGACCGGTCGCGTGAGCCGGAACGCGAACCCGTACAGGAAACGACGCTCGATCCGGAAGAAAAGCTGCTCGACATGGACCTCGAAATGTAGACACCCTCCCTCCTTTCGGCCGACCCTGAGGCCGTCGCCGGCGAGAGAAACCCATCGCCGGATCGATCCGGCAAACCCCGGTATCGTCACCGGAGCGGGCGGATGGATTCCACCGCCCCGCTCCCGGGCTCTCCGGCCCCGCCACGAGATCCCTCCGGACTCCGGCTGACATCCGCCGCGGCCAGATGCTGGGTGACCTCCATCCACGAACATTGCTGAGCCCAGTTCGCCTCAAGCCCGAGTGATGTGCTACGAAACCGGATTTGGCTGAGACAACGACGGGCGACCGCTCGGGTCCTGTTTCGTTCGGAAACGCTGGCACTCGCGTTGGTTGAAGCGGGGAGATGCAGAATGAACAGCGTAGGCTTGAACGACATCATGACAGGAGCAGCAGGTGAATTGCTCGCAACCTGGTGGTGGGTGATTCTCGTCGCTTTGGGTCTGTCGATTCTGGGAGAAGTCGCCAGGCGGCGGCCTCGTCGAAGGCGGCGGCGCGGCTGGGAATATTCGGGAAGAATGGGAAGGTGGCCGAGGGAAGCACCGAAGTCGGACGCCTCCCGTCTTGGCGATCCGACTGCACAAATGGAGTTCATTTCCAGAGTGGATTTCGAGCCGCGACGTCTCCTGAACAAGTCCGAATACGGCATTCTGCAGGTTCTTGAGAGGCTTACCCACGAAATGGGAGGCGGCTATCGCGTCATGGCGCAAACCAGCCTAGGCGAGGTGATCGCCCCTGTCAACAGTTCCGCATCCGGGTCGGCAGAAGCGCGCGACCTTGCCTTTCGCTCAATCAACAGCAAACGCCTGGACTTCCTGGTCATCGACCGCACCGGCATGCCCGCTTTGGCGGTGGAATACCAGGGGCATGGCCACTACCAGAACAGGGCGTTCATGCGCGATGCCGTGAAACGGGAAGCCATCAGGAAGGCCAGGGTGCCGTTCCTGGAGATTCCGGCGGAGTACGACAGAACGGTCGTGGAGAACCAAATTCGCTCGGCGTTGCGCCCGGATGAAAGGCGCAGTTCCGCCTGACTGCGCCTCCCGGATGCTCGCCGTCCCGTCGGTTGAAAGCCCGCGACAGCCGAAAGGGCCGATAGCCGAGATGCCTCTCAGATGTCTTGACCCCTCCGCCAACCGCAGTATTCTTGCGTTCGACCTGTCGCCCGGCGAGTGGCGCGCGCTGGAGCTTGAGAACAGGAAGACCCGCTACCTGAAGATGACGTGCTGCGATGCGCAAGTGACGCTCAAGAAATCCCGGCGCGGCTCGCCGTTCTTCGCCCACAAGAGCGTTGGCGAGTGCTCGACCGCTCCGGAGACGGAGGCCCATCTGCGGTTGAAACGGACTGCCGTAGAGGCTGCCGGAAGCACGGTTGGGATGCGGAGACCGAGGTTGCCGGAGAAACCGGCGAGGGCGAGCGGTGGAAGGCCGATGTGCTCGCGCGGAAAGGCAAGCTCACAGTGGCGGTGGAGATTCAATGGTCGTCCCAGACGAACAAGGAGACATTCCGCCGACAGGCGCGGTACGCGGAATCATGGGTCCGGGGTCTGTGGCTCCTTCGCCACGGAGGCTTTCCGGTGTCCCGCGACGTGCCCGCGGTGCTCGTCGGCGGCAATCCCGACAAAGGCTTCGTTGCCGTCATTCCGACGGCAACGGGAGAGCAAAGCTTGCCAGTGGAGGAATTCTTCGACGCGGCATTCAACAAACGGTTTCGCTTCGGGCTGCCCCTTGGGTGCGACGCGGCCGTGTCGGTCCAGGCCGGCCCGTTGCTCTGCTGGTCCTGTCGCGCCGAGACCCAGATCGTCACCGGGATAGCGGTCGATGTCGGACCTGACAAGTATCGCTTTACCGTGCCCGATCTGGACGCGCATCCTGATCTGTTCGAGAGGATCCGCGGCCTAATTCTCGACGGTCTTGGTATTGGCGGCATCAAGCGTCGATACAGCAAGACGCAGAAAAGATCTTACCTGAGCAACGGTTGTGCCCACTGCGATGTACTAATGGGCGAATTTTCGAACACCACGCCTAGTATGAGAAGACGGTCTGCGAGTCCCAAACCCGGATAGACGAGAGCTGGCACCGCGCGATCCGGCAACACGAAGAAGAATTGGAGGGATGGGGCGTTTATTCGATGGGGTAACAACGGAAACTTCGGGCATGACGGATAGCGCGACATCGGCTGCAAGTACCGTCGCTTGAGCAGGCCGGTATGGGATCCCGTACAGGAAAAGACGCGCGATCCGGACGAACAGCCCTTCGACTTGGACCTCGAAACGTAGACACTTCCCTTCTTGCGGCCGACCTCGAGGCCGTCGCCGGCGAGCGAAAACCCATTGCCGATTCGATCCGGGAACCCCGGCGTCGCCACCGGAGCGGGCCGGGGGATTCTACCATCGCCCCTCCCGCTACCGGGCCGTCCGTCTCGCCGCTGTTCATGCCCGTGCGCAGCCTGTCGTTCGTCTGTACGTTTGGGTTCCCAGGGAACCGTGATCCCGGCAGCGGATTCTCCGCACTCCTGCGCATGAGGGCGCTGACGCGGGGGTGTTCAATGCCGGGCGCAGGCATGACCGAAACGTGGCGTCGTCCGAGCATCCTTGTCACGCCGGGGCTGTCTTGGAAAAGGCGCTCCCGGTCAGCCAGTGGGCGGCCCCGCCCGAACCGGCCGTAGGATACGAGCTTCAGGACTTTCCCCAAGTGAATGGCCGTGTGTCGCTTTTTGCGTCGCAGGTTGGAGTCCGCCAAGTGCTTGAAATCACAGGGATGTGTTTGGGCTGTAACACGCTCGGTACACGCCCGTCCTACAAAGAGCATACACCTTTTCCATGGTACGAGCGGGTCCGAGGGGGCTCGGACTGCGCACCCGGGCGCAGACACGGCACGTCAGGCACCATGGTGCGGCAGGTGTGGAAGAATAACGGCTCCGCCGTAGAGACGGAACCGTATGGCGAAGCATAGACGATCGGGGGATGAAAGACGCGTAATATCAACGGGTTAGCCCGAGCGGCGCTTGAGCGGGAGAGAGAGGTCAGAGCATACAGGGCCGAAGTCGTGGATCACTGGCGGTTTCAGGGCGTCCATGCAGAAAGGTAGCCGTGGCGGTGCGAGCGCAGGTCTGGCAGCGAAGATTCTCTTGAGTAACTAAGCCGCTGCCGGTGCGCCGTTGGGTACTTCTTCGTTGACGGCGGCCTGGACAAGCCGGTAGCCGAGAGTCCGGGCCTTCCGGTTCAGGTTGGCGAAGGTGCGATCGATGCGCCGCTTCTCATAGG
>JAJDTQ010000209.1 GCA_022827045.1 Candidatus Binatia bacterium | reverse complement strand
ACGCGGCCCCTGGCGCCACCTCGAAGCGGTCGAGTTCGCCACCCTCGAATGGGTCGACTGGTTCAACCACCGCCGACTCCTGGAGGGGATCGGCTATGTGCCGCCGGCGGAGCTCGAAGAGACGTACTATCAGCAGTGTGAAGAGTCCGCCATGGTGGCCTGACTCAAACTAATCCGTCTCCGGTAAACCCGGGGCGGTTCAGTATTTGACTTGCCGATAGGTGTTGATGAGATCTGTGTTGATGTCTGAGAGAACAGCGCGTGTGGGATTCAAGGCGAAAAAAAAAGCTCCTCCGCCAAGAAATGGCTCGTAGTAGGTATTGAACTCGGTCTGCCGAATGGTCGTCAACAACGTCGGCACCAGCCACCGTTTCCCACCGGGCCATTTGAGGAAGGGCAACGCACGCGTGGTCGTTCGGCTATGTTCTTGGCCGTCACTCTTCGGCATGTTTCACCGGTTTTCTTGCCGGGTCGCATCAAGTTACCGCTTGTGGATTTAGGCTCTGGGCCGATGTCCTCTATCGCCAGCGATCAAATGAGAGAACGGCCTTGGACGAGCCGGCAGCCCTATAACAACTGAGGAACTAAGCTATTTGAAGCCTTCCGTGCACTGGAAACGACACGGACGCACTACTCGCACTGTACCCACTAGGGATGCTAGCAAACTCTGAATCGCACGGAAAGTAGCGAGTTTTTGGTCACCCAACTTGAACTCAAACGGCGAACTCAATGCCCCATGCACCCTTACCCGCACCGGTGCGGCCATACCAAAGACTGATCCGAGGTTCTTTAATTGACTCGGGCCACACTGCTTCGCAGTCAGGCTGGGCAATCGCGACGAAATGCAGTCTGCAATCCGGCGATATACCCTTCGTTTGACGTTCCCGGGTCGCCGGGTTCAAGCCTACCGGATACCTCGCCTGACGATGGCTGCGGTACGAGAGCAATTTCCTGACGTCGTGTCGCCAGACCGGACATTTATCAGGCTCAACCTGAAACTTGAGCTCGAATATATCAGTGATCTGATCTCCATCCGCTAGCACGATGTCCGGTCTGGACCCCTTCCATGTGGGTTCGACGATCACGTGGGTTTCAGGGAATGCAGTCCGCAGCTCCTCATACAGAATCGCCTGGAGATTTCGCTCCGATACACAGTATCCTTCGCGGTACCGTTCGTTGACCCTATTCCAAACAGCCCTGTAGTTGTCCCTTATTTCATCCTCGCTCGTTACCCTCACTCTCCTGCCCTCGATCACGAGCCTCCCCTCGCTGTAGAGCTGGATGGCGCGCGGGTAGATGCGGTGCTCCTGGGCCAGGATCCGCTGGGCCACGGTTTCCTCGGTGTCGTGGGGCAAGACGGGGACCACGGCCTGGATGATGATGGGTCCTTCGTCCAGTCCTTCGGTCACGAAGTGGACGGTGCAGCCGGAGAAGCGGACGCCGTATTCGAACGCTTGCTTCTGGCCGTGGAGGCCGGCGAAGGAAGGCGACAAGGCCGGGTGGATGTTCATGATGCGGTCGGGGAAGCTCCGGATGAAGAACGGCGACAGCAGGCGCATGAAGCCGGCCAGGACAACGAGCTCCACGCCCTGCCCCTCGAGGTGTTCCACCACCACCCGGTCGTAGGCTTCCCTCGAGGGGTGGCCGCGGTGGTCGATGAGGGTGGCGGGAATATCGTGGGTGCGGGCGCGGGTGAGGCCGTAGGCGTCCTCGCGGTTGCTGACGACGGTGCGGACCTCCGCGTCCAGCCGATCCTGCTCGATGGCGTCGATGATTGCCTGGAGGTTCGTACCCCCGCCCGAGAGCAGCACGCCGATGGGGAGTTTTCGGTTCATGACGTGAACGAAACGCCGCGGCGACCCTTGCGGACCTCGCCGATGACGGCATGGGGCTCACGGCGGCGGCGCAGGGCGCGCTCGACACCGTCCGCCGCCTCCGCGCCCACGACCAATGCCATGCCGATACCGTTGTTGAAAGTACGGTCCATCTCCGGCTGGGCCACCCCGCCCAAACGCGCGATGAGATCGAATATCGGCGGAGTAGGCCAGCTTCCCCGTTTGATCCACGCGCGCAGCCCGGTGGGAAGCACGCGCGGCAGATTCTCGACGATGCCGCCGCCGGTGATGTGGGCGATGCCCTTGATCCGGTGCCGCTTGGTCAGCGCGCGGATCACGTCGGCATAGATCACGGTGGGCCTGAGCAACTCGTCCGCCAGGGAGTGTCCCAGCTCCGCCACCCGGGACTTCAACTCTAACCCGGCGGATTCCAGCAGGACCGTCCGCGCCAGCGAATAGCCGTTGCTGTGGAGCCCGCTGGAGGGCAGGCCGATGATCACGTCCCCGGCGCGCACGGCCCGCGGGTCGGGTATGCGGTCCTTCTCGACGACGCCGACACAGAAGCCCGCCAAGTCGTACTCGCCGTTGCGGTAAAACGACGGCATTTCCGCGGTCTCGCCGCCCAGGAGCGAGCACCCCGCGACGCGGCAGCCCTCCGCGACCCCGGCCACGACCGATTTCAAGGTGGCGGCTTCCAGCGTGCCGGTGGCGAAGTAGTCCAGGAAGAACAGCGGCTCCGCCGCCTGGGCGAGGACGTCGTTGACGCACATGGCGACGAGGTCGATACCCACGGTGTCATGGCGGTCCGCCATGAAGGCGATCCTGAGCTTGGTGCCGACGCCGTCCGTGGACGACACCAGCACGGGGCGCCGGACGCGGATGCGCGAGAGATCGAAGAGCCCGCCGAAGCCGCCGACGCCTCCCATGAGGCCTGGCCGGGCGGTCTTGCGGGCCATGGCCGCGATGGAGCGGACGAGCCGGTTGGCCCCCTCCACGTCCACGCCGGCGTCCTTGTAGGTGAGTTGCGCCATGGATGGGTGACACGGAGCGCGGACGCCGGGACGCTATTGCTGCCCTTGCCCCTGGAGCATCTCCAGGGCTCGACGCGCGGCTTCCTGCTCGGACTGCTTCTTGCTCCGGCCCTCCCCCTGGCCTACCAGATGGCCTCCTACACGGATCTCCGTCTCGAAGTACCGGTCATGGCTCGGACCGGATTCCCGCACCAGCCGGTAGGTGGGCGGAACGCGGTAGAGGCGCTGGCTGACCTCCTGGAGACGGGTCTTGTAGTCGTCCAGGCCCAGGCCGCCGTGTTCCAGGTCGCCGATGAAATGGCTTTCCACCACCGGCCTTACCGCTTCGTACCCGGCCTCCCAGTAGATCCCTCCCAGCAGCGCCTCGAACGACGCCGCCAGGATCGACTCCTTGTGCCGCCCGCCGGTACGCTCCTCGCCCTTCCCGACCCGCAGCACCTCGCCGATCCGCAGGAAGCGCGCCTTGTCCGCCAGCACCCGCCGGTTGACCAGCGAGGCGCGCATGCGCGAGAGGTCGCCCTCGCTCCTTACCGGGAACCTGCGCATGAGCAGGTCGCTGATGGCCAGGCCCAGCACCGCGTCGCCCAGGAACTCCAGCGATTCGTTGTGGGCGTCCATGCCGCCGCCGCAGGATACGTGGGTGAGGCAGCGGTTGAGCAGCGCCGGATCCCTGAAGCGGTAGCCGAGAGCGTCCTGGAGGCTTTCGATCTCGACGGAATTGCCGGTCAGCATTCGACTTCCCCCCACAGGCGTCCGCGGGACCATCGTTGGAGCCGGACGCGGACTTCGCGGTGAACCAGGTCGGCGCCGCCGGTGAGAGCCACCGGCAGATAGTTGCGGCTGTAGCCCTTGAGCGCCCCCGGCTCGCCGGCCACCGACTCTTCCACCAGCACCGACACCCGGCGCCCGACCTCGCTCCGGTAGAACTGGTGCTTCTTCCGCATGCCGAGCTCGCGCGCCCGGCGCGAGCGTTCCTTCCTCTCGGGCGAGGGGATCTGACCGGACATGTCCGCCGCCTGCGTTCCCCGGCGAGCGGAGTAGGGGAATACGTGGAAGTACGTCAGCGGCTGGTCCTCGAGGAAGTCCAGCGACGCCCCGAAGGCGACCTCCGTTTCCCCCGGGAAACCGACGATGACGTCCGTTCCCAGCGCGGCCCGCGGCAGCTTGCCCCGCGCCCGCGCCATCAACCGGGCGAAGTAGGCGGTGTCGTAATTGCGACGCATCTTCTTCAGGATGCCGTCGTCGCCGGCCTGGACGCACACGTGCAGGTGCGGGCAGATCACCTCCGAGTCCGCCATCACCGCCAGCAGTTCATCGGTGACCTCCCGCGGGTCCAAGGAGCTCAGGCGCAGGCGCCGGATCAACCCGCTCTCGGCGATGCGCCTCACCAACGCGCTCAGAGAGACCCGGGGCGCCAGATCGTAACCGTAGCCTCCCAGGTGGATGCCGGTGAGGACGATCTCCGGGAAACCCGCGTCCGCGAGGCCGCGCACCTGCTCGAGGACCTGCTCGGGAGGCACGCTACGGCTGCGGCCCCGGGCGGTGGGGATGATGCAGTAGCTGCAGGCGAAGTTGCAGCCTTCCTGGACTTTGAGGAAGGCGCGGGTGCGGCCGAGGAAGCGCCGCGCCCCAAGGACGCCGACGCCGCGCTCGTCCCGGGGGTTGCCCACCGAGACCGCCGGTCCGGACCCGGACTCGCGGTCCGCGACATAGCCAACCAGCTCGTCCATGCGGTTGAGCCCGACCACGAAGTCGACGCCCGGAATCCGTGACACCTCGTCCGGGCTCACCTGCGCGTAGCAGCCCGTGACCACCACCCGCGCCGACGGGCTGCGCCGGCGGGCCTTGCGCACGAGCTGGCGCGCTTCCCAGTCCGCCCGGTCCGTCACCGTGCAGGTATTGAGCACGTAGACGTCGGCCGGATCCTCGAAGGGCACCAGCGAGCAGGACTTCCGGACCAGGCGCTCGTGGATGACCGCGGAGTCGTACTGGTTGATCTTGCAGCCGAGTGTCTTGATGGCGACGCGCATGGTTATTCAGGGGCCCTCACCCCGGCCCTCTCCCCGGGGGAGAGGGGGAAGATTCGCCGTGAGGGAAAAGGCCTGTCGATCCAGCCGCCGCCCAGGACCTGGTCGTCACGGTAGAACACCGCGGCCTGGCCCGGGGTCACCGACGCCAGCGGCTCGTCGGGGAGGACCTCGACGCCGTGGCCGTTCAGGGGCCTCAGCGTGCACGGCACGGGCTTCGAGCGGTAGCGCACCTGGACCTCGGCGGAGGTCTCCCCGTCCGGCGGGGCCGCCAGCCAGTTCACGCGGCTCGCGGTAAAGGACGGCGCGCGCAGTTCCTCACGCCCACCCACCACGACGCGTCTCCGTTCCGCGTCGATGCGCAGCACGTACAACGGCCTCGGCGCCGCGATGCCCAAGCCCTTGCGCTGCCCCACGGTGAACCGGTGCATGCCGTCGTGATACCCCAGGAGGTTGCCGCGGCTGTCCACGATCTCTCCGCCGCCGAGCTGCTCCGGCCTGGCGAAGGACTCCACCACCGTGCGGTGGTCGCCGAGACAGATGTCCTGGCTCTCCGGCCGTTCGGCCACCGGAAGCCCCATCTCCCGTGCCTTGGCGCGCACGGCTTCCTTGTGGAGATCGCCCAGGGGGAACACGACGTGATCGAGCTGGCGCGGCGAGAGCGCGAAGAGGAAGTACGATTGGTCCTTGTTGCGGTCCGACCCGCGCAGCAGCGAGCCCCCGTCGGAGCAGCGCCCGGTGCGGGCGTAGTGACCCGTGGCCACCCGGGGAATCCCCCGGGCCTCGGCCCACTCCAACAGCTTCTCTATCTTGAAATGGCGATTGCAGGCGACGCAGGGATTGGGCGTGGCGCCGTCCAGGTAGCTCTGTGCGAAGGGCGCCACCACCGCCTTGCGGAAGTCGTCCCGCTGGTCCAGCACCGTGTGCGGAATGCCCAGCAGGCCCGCCACCTCCTCCGCTCCCCGGTGGTCCGAGCAGTTGCGCGGCCCCAGGTTCCGCCCCTCCCAGAGGCGCAGGGACACGCCCACGACCTCGTACCCCCGCTCCACCAGGAGTCCAGCCGCCACCGAGCTGTCGACACCCCCGCTCATGGCCACCGCCACTCTTCTCTCCGCCGATGGAATCACCGTACTGCTTGCTCCGGGGCACCCTCACCCCAGCCCTCTCCCGGGGGGAGAGGGGGTCGGAGGGCGATTCAAATGGATGTTCGCGCGAGGCCCGCTTCCTAGTTCTTGTACCGGCGAGTCTCTTCCACTTCTTCGCGCTGCCGGGCCTCCAGGCCGCCCTGCTTGGCGTCGAGCTCGTTCACCCGCTTCTCGAGTTTCTGGATGTATTCCGCGAGGTTGCTCAGCGACTTGGCCATGGGGTCGGGGAGCCGGTCGTGATCCAGGGTGATCTCCTGCTCCACCGGGTCCCGGTGCATGCCGTGCCCTTCCACGACCTTTCCCGGCACCCCGACCACCGTGGAGTTCTCAGGCACGTCCTTCACCACCACCGAGCCGGAGCCGATCTTGCTGTTCCGTCCCACCACCACCGGACCCAGCACGGTGGCGCCGGCACCGATGACGACGCGGTCCTCCACGGTGGGGTGACGCTTCTCCCGGCGCATGCTGATGCCGCCCAGGGTCACGCCCTGGAACAGGGTCACGTCATCGCCGATCTCCGAAGTCTCGCCGATGACCACGCCCATGCCGTGATCGATGAAGAACCGGCGTCCCACGGCGGCGCCGGGATGGATCTCGACGCCGGTGAAAAAGCGGCTCAGGTGACTCACCAGGCGTGCAGGGTTCCTCCAGCCGCGGCGCCACAGGCGGTGCGCGAGGCGATGGAGCAGCAGCGCGTGCACCCCCGGGTAGCAGAACAGAACCTCGACCAGGTTCCGCGCCGCGGGATCCCGCTCGAACGCCACCCGGATATCCTCTTTCAGAATGCCCCACATGGGCGGCCGCCTCTGCTGGACGCTTCCGTCAGTGCGCGGGGGCCGGCGCTGCCTGCGCCTTGCCGGCGGGGGCCCTCCCCGCGTGGCCTCTTCTCTTCTTGTCCTTGTAGAGCTTGTAGTCGATGCTGTCCACGAGCGCCTGCCAGCTGGCCTCTATAACGTTCTGGGAGACCCCCACGGTGCCCCACTGGTTGTGGCCGTCGCCCGACTCGATGAGCACCCGGACGGTGGCGCCGGTGCCATCCCCGGACGACAGCACCCGGACCTTGTAGTCCAGCAGCTCCACTTCCTCCAGCGACGGGTAGAACCCCGTGAGCGCCTTGCGAAGAGCCCGGTCGAGCGCATGCACGGGCCCGTTGCCCAGGGCCGCCGCGTGCTCCATCACTCCGTTCACCTCCACCTTGACGGTGGCCTCGGCGAGCGGCGGCTCGTTCTCGACCCGCTTCTCGTCGATGACCCTGAACCCGTCGAGGCGGAAATTGCTCTTCTTCCTTCCCAGCGCCTCCTGGATCAGCAGCTCGAAGGATGCCTCGGCGGCCTCGAACTCGTAGCCCTGGCTCTCCAGCTCTTTGATCCGGTTGAGGATGTTGTGCACGGCCTGGTCCTGCCCGTTGAGGTCGATGTCGTACTCCCGGGCCTTGTAGACGATGTTGCTGCGGCCGGACAGGTCGGAGACCAGAACGCGCTGGCGGCTGCCCACGAGCTCCGGCTCGATGTGCTCGTAGGTCTCGCGGTTCTTGATGATGCCCGAGACGTGGAGCCCGCCCTTGTGCGCGAACGCGCTGTCGCCCACGTAGGCCTGCCGCTTGCTGGGCACGACATTGGCCAGCTCGTACACCAAGTGCGAGATCTCCCGCAGCTTGCGCAACTGCGCCGGCCGGACGCACTTGTAGCCGAGCTTCAACTGCAGGTTGGGCAGCACCGAGCACAGGTTCATGTTGCCGCAGCGCTCGCCGAAGCCGTTGATGGTGCCCTGGACCTGGCGGACGCCGTTCTCCACCGCCACCATGGTGTTGGCCACGGCCAGCTCGCAGTCGTTGTGGCAATGGATGCCCAGCGGCGCCTTCACCGTCTCCTTGGCCCGCGCCACCGCCGCGCCGATGTCGACGGGCATGCCGCCGCCATTGGTGTCGCACAGGACGATCCAGTCGGCGCCGCCGTCCGCCGCCGCCTTCAGGCACTCCAGCGCGTACTCGGGGTTGCTGCGGTAGCCGTCGAAGAAATGCTCGGCGTCGAAGATCACCTCGTCGACGCGCGACTTCATGAACGCGATGGAGTCGGCGATGACCTCCAGGTTGGCCTTCTTGCTGATGCGCAGATCGTCGCGCACGTGCAGGTCCCAGGTCTTGCCCACCAGCGTCACCACCGGGGTCTTGGCCGCCACCAGCAGCTTCAGGCTGGCGTCCTGGGCCGGTTTCACCGACGGCCTCCGCGTGGTGCCGAAGGACGCCACCCGGGTCTTCCTGAGATTCAGCTTCCCGACCGCCTTGAAGAACTCGGCGTCGCGGGGGTTGGAGCCGGGATAGCCGCCTTCGATGTAGTGAATGCCCAGCTCCGCCAGGCTCTCGGCAACGCGCAGCTTGTCCTTCAAGCTGAAGGAGACATCCTCGCTCTGACACCCGTCCCTCAAGGTCGTATCGTACAACAACAAGTCGCTCATGCACTCACCTGCTTTCGATCAACGAAGCGTGCAACGAATCCACCGCCCTGCGGCTGTCCTTCTCGGCCACCACCACCGACACCTTGATCTCCGAGGTCGAGATCATCTCGATGTTGATCGACTGTTCCGCCAGGGCCTGGAACATCTTCGCCGCCACGCCCGCGTTGGTTCTCACTCCGACGCCCACCACCGACACCTTGGCGATGTGCGTGTCGGAGGTCACTCCCTTAGCTTGGATCAAGGCCGCGTTTTTTTCAATCAATTCCATGGCCTTTGGATGATCCTTCTTGGGCACGGTGAAAGTGACGTCGGTGGTGCCGTCGGCGCTGGCGTTCTGGATGATCATGTCCACCACGATGTTGGCCTCGGCGATGGGACCGAAGATCTGGGCCGCGAGCCCGGGGCGGTCCGGCACGTTGCGGATGGTTATCTTGGCTTCGTCGTTGTCGCAGGTCACTGCCGAAACCAGAACCGAGTCCATTTGTTCCCCCTCCTCGACCAGCCAGGTGCCTTGGGCGTCGTTGAAACTCGAGCGCAGGTGCACCCTGACGCCGAACCTCTTCGCCGTCTCCACCGAGCGGATCTGCAGCACCCGGGCGCCCAGGCTGGCCATCTCCAGCATTTCGTCGTAGGTGATCCGATCGAGCTTGCGCGCCCTGGGGCACACGAAGGGATCGGCCGTGTAGATGCCGTCCACGTCCGTATAGATCTCGCACACCGAGGCCTCCAGGGCGGCGGCCATGGCCACGGCGCTGGTATCCGAACCGCCGCGCCCCAGGGTGGTGATGTTGTCGCCCTCGTCGACCCCCTGGAAGCCCGCCACCACCACCACCTCGCTGCGCTTGAGCGACTCCAGCACCCGGGTGGAGTCGATGCTCTTGATCCGCGCCCGGCCGTGGGCGCTGTCGGTGGCGATACGCACCTGGTGGCCGAGAAAGGAGCGCGCCGGCAGGCCCAGGTCCTTCAGCGCCAGTGCCAGCAGCGCGCAGGAAACCTGCTCCCCCGACGCCAGCAGCACGTCGATCTCCCGGTCGTCCACGTGCGACGACACCTGATTGGCCAGGTTCAGGAGCCGGTTGGTCTCGCCGGACATGGCGGAGACCACCACCACCACGTCGTCCCCCTGCGCGCGCGCGGCGGCCACGCGGCTCGCGACGTTGCGGATGCGTTCCACCATGCCGACGGAGGTGCCGCCGTATTTCTGTACGATCAGTGCCATTCCCGGAATCCACACGGGCGGGTTCAAGAACCGCCCCCAAGAGTCATCGCGCGTCGCCAACCCGGCCGGCGTCCGCCTCCTTCAGCCTCGCGATCATCTCCTCGTACCCGGCGCCGTGTGCCGTGAAGCGCAGCTCCCGGCGCTCCTCGTCCACGTAGCGGAAGGCGATGCCCAGGAACTCGTCGACCCCCACGGCATCGAGGCGCTCGAACCACTCGATGACGCAGACGCTGCCGGAGGCGAAGTATTCCTCCAGGTGCAGGTCTTCCATCTCGGCCCCCTGGGCCACGCGGAACAGGTCCACGTGTACCAGCGGCAGCCTGCCCTGGTACTCGTTGATGAGGGTGAAGGTCGGGCTCCGGACCCAACTTTTCCCGCCCACTTCGAGCCCCTCGGCCAAGCCGTGCACGAAGCAGGTCTTGCCGCTGCCCAGATCCCCGGACAGCCCCAGGATCTCGCCGCCACGGAGCACTCCGGCCAGCGCCCGCCCGAGCGCCCGGGTCCCCTCCGGCGAGCCGGTGGTGGCGTGATGTTCGCTGGTCTTCAAGTCCCCATCATCTCCCTGATCTGTGTCAATTCCTTGATGGTCCGCGGCAACTCGTCCACCAGGTCCGAGGCGATGAGTCCCACGCCGCCGCGATCCTCCGCCACCCGGTCGCCGGCGCGGCCGTGGAGGTACACGCCCAGGCGCACGGCGTCCTCCGCGGTCAGGCCCTGGGCCAGGAACCCCGCGACGATGCCGGCAAGGACGTCGCCCATGCCGCCGCTGGCCATGCCGGAATTGCCGGTGGGGTTGATGGCGACCTGCCCTTCCGGCGTCGCCGTCACCGTCCGGGCACCTTTGAGTACGACGTGGCAACGATGGTCCTCGGCGAAAGCCCGGGCGATGCCGATGCGGTCGCCGTTGACCTCCGCCGTATCCAGGCCGGTGAGGCGGCTCATCTCCCCGGGATGCGGCGTCAACACCGGCGGCACGCGCGCGTCCCGCAGGCGGGTCACGTCCTCCGCCAGGTTGTTGAGGCCGTCGGCATCGATGAGCCACGGCAGGCGGCAGTGCTCCAGCAGCGTCTCCAGCGTCTTCTGGGCGGACCCGTGGACGCCCACGCCCGGACCGTACAGCACCGCGCTCTTGCGCTCCGCCACACCCTCCCAGTCGGTAGCGTCCAGCGCCGGCCACTGGTCCTCGCCCGGCTGGCCCAGGGGCTCCGTCATGGACTCCACCAAGGCCCCGGCCACGATCTCGTTGAGTCCGCGGGGCGCCGCCAGGGTCACCAGGCCCGTGCCCACGCGCATGGCCGCGCGGCAGCCGAGCACCGCGGCTCCCGTCTTGCCCCGGGAACCCGCCATCACCAGCAGGTGGCCGAAGCTGCCCTTGTGCGAGTCGTCCGCCCGTCTCGGCAACAGCCATACCACCTCGGCCGGATCCAGCAACTCCGCCGACGGCGCCACCTCGGCCTCGGCCTGCGGGTGGATGCCGATGTCGGCCACCACCAGCTCGCCGCAGTAGCCGACGCCGGGGTAAATCACCTGGCCGGCCTTGGGCAAACCGAAGGTCACCGTGACCTCGGCCTGAATGGTGGTTCCCAGGGGCGTCCCCCGGTCGGCATCCAGCCCCGACGGCGTGTCCACGGCCACGATGGGCACGCCCGAGGCGTTCATGACCCCCACCGCATCCGCCAGAAAGCCCTCCACCGGGCTGCGCAACCCGGTTCCCAGGAGCGCGTCCACCAGCAGCCCCTTGTCCTCGATGCGGCGGCGCAGGGCTTCGAGGTCCCCGGCGGGGATCTCGGTGAACCGGCCTCCCGCGGAACGATAGCGCTGGAGGTTGGTGGCCGCGTCCGGTGAGAGATCCACTTCCCGGGCGACGCACGCCACCTCGCAGGGCAGCAGCCGTTCGTGCAGCAGCCGCGCGATGACCAGGCCGTCGCCGCCGTTGTTGCCCTTGCCCGCCACCACCAGGACCCCGTGCTTCGCCAACTGGGTCCAGCGTTTGAGGATGACGTCCACCACGCTCTGCCCCGCGCGCTCCATCAGCCGCAGGCTGGGAACGCCGTGGGCGTGGATGGTGAGATGGTCCAGGCGGCGCATCTCGGCTGCGGTTACGACGCGCATGGGTCAAGAGCCGGCGGATTCCGCCGCAGCGATGAGAGCCTTCATTTCCTTCACCGCCTGGGCCATCCCCACCATGATGGAGCGGGCGACGATGCTGTGGCCGATGTTGAGCTCGACGATCTCCTCGATGGCGGCGATGGGCGCGACGTTGCCGGCATTGAGGCCGTGGCCCCCGTGGACCTCGAGCCCCATTCCGGCCGCCGCCGCGGCGGCCTGGCGTACGGCCTCGAGCTCTTCGGCCTGCCGCGGCCCGCCGGCGTCGCAGTAGGCGCCGGTGTGGATCTCCACGGCGTCGGCGCCCGCCTCGCGGCTGGCTTCGAGCTGCTTCAGGTCCGGGTCCACGAACAGGCTCACCCGGATCCCGGCGTCGCGCAGGCGCGACACCACCTCCCTGAGCTGCTTCCCGTGCGTGACCACGTCGAGCCCGCCCTCGGTGGTGAGCTCCTCGCGCCGCTCGGGCACCAGGCAGGCGTCGTCGGGCTTGAGGGACAGGGCGTGCCCGGTCATTTCCGGGGTTCCGGCCATTTCCAGGTTGAGCCCCGCGGTCAACCGTTGGCGCAGCCGGGCGACGTCGCGCTCCTGGATGTGCCGGCGGTCTTCGCGCAGGTGCACCGTGATCAGGTCGGCACCGGCCTGCTCGGCCAGCAGCGCCGCCTCCACCGGGTCGGGGATGTCGATCATGCGCGCCTGGCGCACGGTGGCCACGTGATCCACGTTGACGCCGAGACGGGTCACGCCGGCACCCCCAGATTGGATTCGATGGCGTCGGCGATCCCCTGGGCCAGCCGCCGGATCTCGTCTTCCGACTCGCCCTCCAGCATCACGCGGGCCAGCGGCTCGGTGCCGGAATAGCGCACCAGCACCCGGCCGCGGCCGTCCAGGAGGTGCTCGCTCTCGGCGATGCGCGCCTGCACCTGGGCCACCTCGGAGAGCGGGCGCTTTTCCCGCACCGGGACGTTGACGACGACCTGCGGCAGCTTGCCCATGATGCGGCGAAGCTCGCCCAGGGGCCGTTCCCGCTCGGTCATGAGCGCCAGCACCTGCAAGGCCGTGAGACAACCGTCGCCGGTGGTGTTGTGGTCCAGGAACACCAGGTGGCCGGACTGCTCGCCGCCGAGGTTGTGGCCGTCCCGGCGCATGGCCTCCACCACGTAGCGGTCGCCGATGGCGGTGCGCAGCACATCGATGCCGTGCCCGCGCAGGGCAAGGTCAAGCCCCATGTTGCTCATCACCGTGGCCACCACCTTGCCCGTGGGCAGCCGTTCGGCGCGCTTCAACTCGACGGCGCACATGGCCAGGACCTCGTCGCCGTCCACGAGCTCGCCCTTCTCATCGATGAACAGCGCCCGGTCGGCGTCGCCATCCAGGCACACCGCCAGGTCCGCGCCGTGCTCACGCAAGGCCGCTCGCGCCTTTTCCGGGTACACCGAGCCGCAGTCCAGGTTGATGTTGGTGCCGTCGGGCTCCACCCCCACCGGGATGACCTCGGCGCCGAGCTCCGTCAAGACCTCGGGCGCCACCCGGTACCCGGCGCCGTTGGCGCAGTCCACCACGACCCTGAGCCCCTCCAGGGTCAGGTGACTCGGGAACGCGCCCTTGAGAAAATCGACGGTCCTCCCCAGGGCGTCGGCGATGCGGTACGCCTTGCCGACCTCGGTGGCCACCGGGCGATGCGCGTCGTGCTCCCCGTTCCAGACCATGGCCTCCATGCGCCGTTCCCATTCATCTGGGAGCTTGAAGCCGTCGCTGGAAAAGAACTTGATGCCGTTGTCCTGATAGGGGTTGTGCGACGCCGAGATCACCACCCCCGCGTCCGCGCGCATGCTCCGGGTGAGGAACGCCACGCCCGGGGTGGGCAGCGGCCCCACCAGCATGACGTCCGCGCCCATGGAACAGATCCCGGACGCGAGCGCGGTCTCGAACATGTACCCGGACAGGCGGGTGTCCTTGCCCACGAGGATCCGGCGCCGGTGCGTGCGCCTTCGCCCCAGGGCGCCGCGCGCGGGCTTCCCCAAGCCGTCGTCGCCGACCACGTGGGCGATGGCCCGGCCCAACCTCAACGACGTCTCCGAGGTCATCGGCTCCTGGTTGGCGATGCCGCGAACCCCGTCGGTGCCGAACAGCCGCTGCCGGGCGGAATTCTCTTGTGGCTTGTCCGACGTCATCGGCTCCCTTCCATGGAATCAGCCGGACGCGCCCTCAAGGCAGGCGAGCCGGATCAGCCGGCTGTGCGGTGCAACCACAGGCGGGCTTGAAACTTGGCCGTGTAGCGTTTGTCCTACCGCCCGCAGTCCATAACCAACTGAAAACAAATAAAATTCTCCTCGAAGGACCGGATGATTTGCGCCGGGACAATCAATACATGGTCAACACCGCGCGCTGGACGGCCAACGGCCAAGCGGCTTCAAACCCCGTCGGGTGCCCCCGGGGCCCAATGGAATAGAATATAGCACAGGCGGCGGGTGCGGCTTAAACAGGACCCTGGCGGCATGATCCATGACCCCGGAATACACCTTGACTCCGCCGCCAGCCTGTCCAAGAAACCAGGACCACCTTATTTTCTTCAGCCGGTGGGCGCCTACCAATCCGCCGGTTTGACTATACCTGTTCCCGGTAGCGTATCGGGAAACTGCGCCGCCCGCAGCATCGCGGGACGGATGTGGCGTACGTGGCTCGCGGCGTTCCGCAACTGTGAAGCGATCTGCCACCGGCCCGGACAGGCGACAAACATCGGGCGTTTCAGCTCCCAGTGACCATACGGATCGGCACCACCAAGTCCGTGTCGTTCGACACGACCACTGCCGCATCGAACAGGTCCCTCCACGCGTCGTTTAGCAGGTGGGCCGCAAGATTCACGTCCGAGCCCTTCTCCTCCATGGTGTGGAACTCCGCGATCACGGCGTCCGGGATGGGTATCCTCATCCCGCGACCGTCGCCCTCGCGTCCCCCGCGTCTGTCGGGATAGACGCCCACCGGCAGTGTCTGGAGCCGATCCCCGAGCACCCGGTGGTTGCCTTCCGGCAGCGTGACCGGCCGAGGTGCATCGATACGTCTGCCGGCGACCGGGAGATTGGCGAGAGGTCGCCACGCGGTCTTGGCCAGGAAACGCCCGTAATGGATTTCAACTTCAGGCAGGGTGACGAGCGCCTTCAGGTAAAGCTGCTGGCGAGCCGGCGCCTGTGGATCGAGCTTCCCGGAAACACGCGCCGTGAAGTAGCGGAGCCGGTCGATCTTGCACTCGCGGGGAAGCAGGAGGGCGGTTAGCTTGACCGGGTCGAGCCACCTGAAGGGTGTCCCCTTGAGGGCTCCGTAGTACAGGTTGAAGCCATCGACATAGACCCTCGTCCTCATGTCCGTCCCCAAAAAAAGCAAGGGCCGCTCTCTTGGAGCAGCCCTTGAGCCGACAGCACGCTGCCAGCGGGTAATTGCGATAACCTTACAACCATTCCGCACAGCCCGCAAGCGGATGTCCCGTCCCCATCCGGCGTCCGTGCATAACGGGCCATGTCATGCTCGATGTATTTCGGCCCGCGTGCTTTCCGTCTTCCTCTTCCGCTCCGCGGTGACGATGGTCCGGTCAACCCCGTTTCTGCGATTCAGGTCATCGGGTTTCACGGGCTCCGCGGATCGCGTCCGCCACCCGCACGGCCCTGCAAGTCTCCAGCACGTCGTGCACCCGCACCATGTGGACTCCGGCCAGCACCGCCGCGGACGCACCGGCGAGGCTTCCCGCCAACCGGCTCTCCGGTCCCGCGGTTTCCTGCAAGCGGCCGAGGAATGCCTTCCGCGAGAGACCCACCAGGACCGGCCGGCCCAGGGACGCCAGCGCGCCCAGGCTCCGGAGCAATGCCAGGTTGTGGTCCAGGTCCTTGCCGAAGCCGATGCCGGGATCCACCACGATGCGTTCCGCCGCAACGCCTTTGCTCACGGCAAAGGCGACGCGTTCCCGAAGAAAGCCGGCCACCTCCCCGACCACGTCGCGATAGCGCGGCGCGATCTGCATGGTCCGGGGCCGGCCCTTCATGTGCATCAGCACCACCGGAACGCCTTCCCGGGCCACCAGCCCGGCCATGGCGGGGTCGAACCGCAGGGCGCTGACGTCGTTGACCATGTCCGCGCCCGCCGCCAGCGCCCCGCGGGCCACCTCCTCCTTGTAGGTGTCGATGCTTATGGGCACGTCGACCCGCCGCCGCAGCTTGCGGATCACCGGGGCAACCCGCTCCAGTTCCTCGGCCGCCGAGACCGGCGCGGCCCCCGGGCGCGTCGATTCTCCGCCCACGTCCACGATGCTCGCACCCTGCCGGGCCATCTCGACACCTCGGGCCACCGCCGACTCGATATCGGGGTAGCGGCCTCCGTCGGAAAAGGAATCCGGGGTGACGTTCAGGATGCCCATCACCGCGGTGCGGGAACGCATGTCCACCTGCCCATGGCGCGTCACCAGCACCGGGTCCGGTTCCGGGCCGGAGTCGCCGAACGATAACGACTCGGGCCGGTTTCGCTTCGTTCGCATCGGTAGACTCGGGACGCTGAGAGGGGGGTCAACTCGCCCGCCCCTGCAGCCCATGTCGACCGGCAGCGCGGTGCGGGCGTAGGCGGGGTTTGAACCCGCCCCTACGCGGGAACGGGCGTCGTGGGCAGGTCGGGACTGCCGTCTCCCATGTAGTCCTTGACGATGACGTCGATCTCCGCGCCGTCCAGCACTTCCTTGTCCAGCAGCTCCCTGGCGACCCGGTGCAGGAGCTCGAGGTGGGTGGTCAGGATCTCCCTGGCCTGGTTGTAGCACTCCTGGATGATGTGCCGGACCTCCCTGTCGATCTCCACCGCGGTGCTCTCGGAGTAGTCCTGCTGCTGGGTGAAATCGCGTCCGAGAAAGATCTGCTCTTCCTTCTTGCCGAAGGTCATGGGCCCCAGCTTCTCGCTCATGCCCCACTCGCAGACCATCCGGTGGGCGATCTCGGTGGCGCGCTCGATGTCGTTGCCGGCGCCCGTGGTCATATGGTCGAGGACTAACTCCTCGGCGACGCGGCCGCCGAACAGGATGGTGACGTTGTTCAGGAGATGCTGCTTGTCCTGGCTGTGGCGCTCGTCCATGGGCAGCTGCTGGGTCAGCCCCAGCGCCATGCCGCGCGGGATGATGGTCACCTTGTGGACCGGATCCGCCCCCGGCAGGAGCTTGGCCACCAGCGCGTGGCCGGACTCGTGATAGGCGGTGTTGCGCTTTTCCTCATCGCTGATGATCATGCTCTTGCGCTCGGTCCCCATCATGACCTTGTCCTTGGCAAGCTCAAAGTCATTCATGTTGACCTTGTCCTTGTCGTTCCGCGCCGCGAGCAGGGCCGCCTCGTTCACCAGGTTCTCGAGATCCGCGCCGGCGAAACCCGGGGTCCCCCGGGCCAGCACCCGGATGTCGACATCGCCGTCCAGGGGCACCTGCCTGCTGTGCACCGCCAGGATGCCCTCGCGCCCCTTGACGTCGGGCCGCGGCACCACCACCCGGCGGTCGAATCGCCCCGGCCGAAGCAGCGCCGGGTCCAGCACGTCGGGCCGGTTGGTGGCGGCGATGAGGATCACGCCGTCGTTGGCCTCGAAGCCGTCCATCTCCACCAGCAACTGGTTGAGGGTCTGCTCGCGTTCGTCGTGTCCGCCGCCCAGGCCGGCGCCGCGCTGGCGCCCGACCGCGTCGATCTCGTCCACGAAGACGATGCACGGCGCCTGCTTCTTGGCCTGCACGAACAGGTCGCGCACCCGCGAAGCGCCCACGCCCACGAACATCTCGACGAAATCCGAGCCGCTGATGCTGAAGAACGGCACACCGGCCTCACCCGCGATGGCCCGGGCCAGCAGGGTCTTGCCGGTGCCCGGCGGGCCCACCAGCAAACAGCCCTTGGGGATGCGTCCGCCCAGGCGGGTGAATTTCTTGGGGTCCTTGAGGAAGGCGATGACTTCCTGGAGCTCATCCTTGGCTTCGTCCACCCCGGCGACGTCGCTGAACGTGACCCGCGCCTGGTTCTCGTTCAGCAGGCGCGCCCGGCTCTTGCCGAAGGACATGGCCTTGCCGCCCCCCACCTGCATCTGGCGCATGAAGAAGATCCAGACGCCTATGAGCAGCAGCATGGGGAACCAGTTGACCAACAGGACGAAATACCACGGGGAATCGTCCTCGGGCTTGGCGGCGATGCGGATGTTCTTCTCCCGCAGCGTCTTCACCATGTCCGGGTCGCTGGGCGAAAAGGTCCGGAAGCGCTCGCCGCTCTGGTACTTGCCGTGGACGTGCTGGCCCTGGATCGTCACCTCCTGCACGTCGCCGCGCTCCACCGCGGACCAGAAGTCGCTGAAGATGATCTCGGGCTCCCGCCCCTGCTGCCGGGTGAAGACGTTGAACAACAGCAGGAACATCAGCCCCAGGACGAGCCACAGGGCGAGGTTTTTGGTCGCTTGGTTCAAAGGTGGTTTCTCCAACCTACTCAATCCCCGGAAAACGTTAACACACGGGTATGCCTACTTCAATTCAATAAGAACCGGAACGGCCCAAGTCAACCGAGGGCACCCTCACCCCGACCCTCTCCCAGAGGGCGAGGGGGATGGCGCCAGCGTTCTGCCGGAGATTCTCACCCGCCAGACGGCGCCGGTATCGGGTTCCACCCTGGCGAAATCGCTCCGGGCGCAACCGGGAACCCACAGGATCTCTTCGCCCGCCAGAAGCAGGGGCAGGGTGCGGCGCCGGGAGCGAGGGACCTTCAGGTCGATGAATAGGTCCTTCAGCTTCTTGTGTCCGGCCATGCCCAGGGGCCGGAGCCGGTCGCCGGGCCGGAAATTGCGCATTCGGAGCTCGCCGCCGGCGCGCTCCACCCGGGTGAGATCGAAGGCCGCCTCGAAACCGCCTTCCGGGCGTTCCCGGCTGTCGGAGCGCCACGCCGTGACCCGGACTCCGGCCTCGGGGATCTCCACATCACCCTCCAACGGTAGCGCGTAGCAGTAGTCCTCCGGCCGGGAGGCGCCGGCGGACCGGACCAGCCGCACGGAATCGTACTCCCGGACCACGATCCAGGAACCCGGCAGGGACACCCTGCCGTGAGGGGCGGCCGCCTCGATGACCTTCAGGACGGCGTCCACGTGGACGAAACCGATGCGCCGGAGCGTCCCCAGTCCGCGGCCGAGCCAGGAGCGCAGCATCCGCGCCTGGAGGCCGGGTTCGAGCCCGAGAAAAGCCGCGCGGTCCAACGCGTCTCCGTGAGCGACCCGCGGATAGACCTCGGCGACCCATCGCTCCAGGAGCGCGTTGTCGGACCGCAGCATCCCGCCCAGGCGGCCCAGCCGCTCCTCCAGGCCGCCGTCGCTGCGGTCCCGGAGCCCCGGCAGGAGGTTCAGGCGGATCCAGTTCCGCAGGTAGCGGGAGTCGCGGTTGGTGCGGTCCTCCCGGTGCTCGAGACCCCGGCTCTCCAGGAAGGCGAGGATGTCGCCGCGGGAGACATCCAGAAGCGGACGGATCAACACGGCCTCTTCGGCCCCGCCGACGTCCCGCGCCAGGGGGCGCACCGCCGGCATTCCCCGCAGCCCCTCCGGGCCACAGCCCCGGAGCAGCCACATGAACATGGTTTCCAACTGGTCGTCGCGGTTGTGCCCCACCGCCACCCTGGCGATTTTCCGTTTAGCCGCCACGTCAGCGAAGAACCGGTAACGCCGCTCCCGCGCCAGGGCCTCGACGTTTCCGGAACGGCGGTCCCGGCCCGACCCCGCCAGTTCCAGGCGCGCGAGATGGAACGGCAGCAATAACCCGGCGGCGATTCCGCGGACGAATTCGGCGTCGTCACGGCTCTCGTCCCCGCGGATGCCGTGCTCGGCGTGGGCCACCTCCAGACGGAGGCGGAGGGAGGCGGCGATCTCGTGAAGGATATGCAGCAATGCAACGGAATCCGGGCCGCCCGACACCCCCACCAGCACCGCGTCACCGGGTGCCAGCATACCGGTCCGGACCAGGGTTTCCGCCAACTGTTTGTCGAGGTTCATGGAGGCAGGAAGGTTTGTGGCCCCGCTTCGCGGGTGCTATTACCTTGAAAAATATCAGGATACACCGCGCCCGAGCCGCCCACAAACAAAGAAACCCAAGGAAAATTGCAATAACCCAAGGAGCAACCGCATGGCTTCGCCGTTGAACCCGCCCAAGAGAATTCTCCTCGGACCCGGCCCCAGCAACCCGCATCCGCGTGTGCTGGAGGCGCTGTCGGCCCCGGTGGTCGGTCATCTGGACCCGGAATTCTTCAAGATCATGGAAGAGAGCAAGACCATGCTGCGCCGGCTGTTCCACACCGAGAACGAGCTGACCTTCCCGGTGTCGGGCACCGGCAGCGCTGGCATGGAGACCTGCCTCGTGAACCTCATCGAGGAAGGCGACACCGTGCTGGTGTGCGTCAACGGCGTCTTCGGCACCCGCATGGCCGACATCGTCGAGCGGCTGGGCGGCAACCTCGTCAAGGTCGAGGCCCCCTGGGGCGAGATCATCCGGCCCGAACAGGTGGAGCAGGCCCTCAAGGAAAACAAGGTAGACATCGTGACCCTGGTGCACGCTGAGACCTCCACCGGCGTGTGGCAGCCCGTGGAGGAGGTCTCCCGGCTCGCCCACGACGCCGGCGCCCTGCTGGTGCTGGACACCGTGACCTCGCTCGGGGGCTGTCCGGTGACCCTCGACGCCTGGAACGTCGACGCCGCCTACAGCGGCACGCAAAAGTGTCTGAGCTGCCCTCCCGGGCTGTCGCCGGTGTCCTTCAACCAGGCCGCGCGCGACAAGCTGGGCCAGCGCAAGGGCAAGGTCAAGAGTTGGTACCTGGACCTCACCATGATCGCGCGCTACTGGGGCGAGGACCGCGCCTACCACCACACCGCCCCCATCTCCATGAACTACGGCCTCCACGCGGCCCTGAGCGAGGTCGAGAACGAAGGCCTGGAGGCCCGCTTCGCACGCCACGAGTTGAACCACCGGGCGCTCGTGGCCGGCCTGGAGGTGCTGGGCATCCCCCTTGCCTCCCAGGAGGGCCATCGCCTGTGGATGCTCAACAGCGTCAAGATCCCCGAGGGACTCAACGACGGCGCCATCCGCAAGCGCCTGCTACTGGACTTCAACATCGAGATCGGCGGCGGCCTTGGCGCCCTTGCCGGCAAGACTTGGCGCATCGGGTTGATGGGAGAGTCCAGCCGGAGGGAGAATGTGGTCGCGCTGGTCCAGGCACTCGGCCAGATCCTCAAGGAAGAGGGCGCCGACGTTCCGGTGACGGACGCGGTGGGCGCCATCGAAAGGGTCTACGCCGGCAGTTGACGGAACTGACCCCGGTCGCCTGGACGTCCGGGTGGGGGATGTCATGAGCAGCACCGCCCAATCACGCAGCTTCCGCGACCTGGTCGATGACCGGATCGACGAGGGAGTCTTCCGCGTCGACCGGGCCGTCTACACCGACGAGGCGGTATTCGAAGCGGAGATCGAGCGCATCTTCGAGGGCGGTTGGGTCTTCCTCTGCCACGAAAGCCAGGTGGAGAAGCCGGGCGACTACTGGGCGACGGAAATCGGCCGCCAGCCGGTTTTCGTGATGCGCCAGACGGATGGGTCGCTTGGCTGCTACATCAATTCCTGCTCCCACCGGGGCGCGGTGCTGACCCCGCTCAAGCAGGGAAACGTGAATGTGCTCACCTGCCGTTTCCACGGCTGGGTGTACGACCGCGGCGGACGCTGCATCAGCATCAAGAACGAGGAGTTGGGCTACGCCGCCGAGGAACGGTCGGGCGGGCGCTTCGACCTCCGCCGGATCGGCGCCCTCGACTCCTACAAAGGGTTCGTGTTCGGGAGCCTGAGGAGCGACGTGCCCGCGCTCCAGGACCACCTGGCGGCCGCGGCGCGCTGGATCGACCTCCTGGCCGACCAGGCGCGGGACGGGCTGGAAGTCGTGCCCGGCTGCTCCACCTACGTGGTCCACGGCAACTGGAAACTCCAGTCCGAGAACAGCGTCGACGGCTACCACGTGACCACCCTCCACAGCGTGTTCGCCGCCACCACGGCCCAGCGCGAAGCCCGGGACGCCACCGCCGGGATGGGACGGACCGAGTCCGGGCGCATCCGGGGCAAGGTTCCCAGCGGCACCTACGACCTGGGCAACGGCCACATGGGGCTGTGGGCGCAACACATCACGCCGCACGTCCGCCCGATCTACGAGGCGCGGGCGTGGCTCGAAGAGAACCTCAAGCCGGCGGAGGTCAACTGGATCCTCAACCGCGGCCGCAACCTCCACGTGTTTCCCAACGTCATGCTGATGGACAACCCGTCGACGCAGATCCGTCTGGTGAAACCCATCTCTCCCGCCTTGACCGAGGTCTCGGTCTACTGCATCGCGCCCAGGGGAGAGAGCCGGACGGCGCGGGCGGCGCGCCTCAGGAAGTTCGAGGACTTCTACCTGACGGCCGGGATGGCGACATCGGACGACGCCGCCGCGCTCGAAGCCGTCCAGGACGGCTCTACGGGGCCGCCGAGCCAGTGGAACGACATGACCCGCGGCCTGGATGCCCTGGTCACCGGCCCCGACCAAGGCGCCTGTGACCTGGGCTTCGAGCCGGTGGCGTCCTGCCCCGACTGGGAACACGAGGGAATGTTCCTCGGTTTCTACCGCGCATGGCTCGATCGGCTGGAGAACGGAGCGGGACACTAGATGAGCACGGGGCGGGGCACTAGATGAGCACGGACGGCATCGACGCCGCGCTGGAGCGCGAAGTCGCGGCACTCATCAACCGCGAGGCCATGCTGCTCGACCGGCGCCGCTGGAACGAGTGGCTCGACCTCTACGCCGAGGACGCCGTGTACTGGGCGCCGGCCTGGGCCAGCGAGGAGGAGACCACCACCGATCCCGAGACCCAGCTCAACCTGATCTATCTCAAGAACCGCGGCCGGCTCGAAGACCGGGTGTTCCGCATCGAGTCGCGCCAGTCCTGGGCGTCGCTTCCCCTCGACCGCACCGTGCACGTGATCGGCAACGTGCTGGTGGAGAGTGCGCAGGGAGACGCGATCGAGGCCACCGCCAACTGCATCGTGCACGTCTACGGCAAGAAAGGGGCGGCGACCCGCGGCAGCCGCTACGATTTCGCGTTCAGGCGCATCGACGGCGCCCTCAGGATCGCGCGAAAGAAGATCACCTTCATCGACGACCGGCTCGAAGGGCCGGTGGACATCTACCACTTGTAGAGAGCCTTGCTGAGCCTCCAGAAAATCGCTCCCGAGGTCGGCGGCATCGCGGTCCGCGAGTTGGCGCCGCGCGACCCGGGCCCCGGCGAGTTGTTGATCCGGGTCGGCGCGGCCGGGATCTGCGGCACCGACATGCAGATCTACAACTGGGCGCCGCGCATGGCGCGCCGGATGGTCCTGCCCCGGGTGCTAGGCCATGAGGTGTCGGGCACGGTCGAGGCCGCCGGTCCGGGGGTCGAGGGCGTCGCGACGGGCGACCGGGTCAGCCTGGAAAGCCACATCTTCTGCGGCCACTGCAGGTCGTGCCGGCTCGGACGCGCCCATCTCTGCGAGAACACCCGCTACCCGGGCATCGACATCGACGGCGCGTTCGCCGAGTACCTGACCGTGCCCGCGGCCATCGCATGGGCGAACCCGCCCGACCTCCCGCACGAGACCGCGGCCATGCTCGAACCGTTCGGCATCGCCGTCCACGCATGCCTCGCGGGCGCGGGCGTTTCGGGGCTGTCGGTGCTGGTGAACGGTTGCGGACCCATCGGCCTGATGGCGGTGGCGGCCGCGCGTGCCCTGGGCGCTCGCAGGATCATTGCCTGCGACATCAACCCGCTCCGTCTCCGCGCGGTCGAGACCATGGGCGCCGACCGGGCGGTGGATGCCGGCAGCGAGGACCTGGCGCGTGTGGTGAACGACATGACCGGAGGCGCCGGGGCCGATGCCGGCATGGAGTTTTCGGGTAGCGAAGCCGGATTCAACGCCGTCTTCGATTCGCTGGCCAAGGGCGGCGACTTCCGGCTGGTGGGCGCACCGCCGGCGGCCATCCCCGTCGACTTCACCTACTGGCTGCTCAAGTGTCCGGTGATGCAGAACATCCACGGGCGGCGGATCTGGCAAACCTGGCAGCGCGCCACCGAGCTCCTGGCGGCGGGCGCCGTCGACCTCGCCCCGGTCCGCAGCCACGTGCTGCCGCTCTCCGAAGCTCCGCGGGGATTCGAGCTCATCTGCGATGGCGAAGCGCTCAAGCCCATACTGGTGCCGGACTGCTAGAAGGCGAACACGCCAGCCGCGCGTCGGTCAATCGCAAAGATCTGTAGAGCCGGAACCGGCGGACTCATCCCGATACAGGCGCTGAAAATTTCTGCGCCCACTCCCACCAGCGCTTGAGGCAGCCGCTCGCGATCCCTTGCGGCAATCTGTTGGCCGCCGGGGTGGTCCGTGCGCGGAGTTGCAATTCGTCCTCGGTGAGAACGGGGCGCTCGTCGACATAGCCGGTCTCGATCAGATGACGCCTGAGTTTCTTGAAACTGCTTCGCCGCAGACCCCGCACGCGCGGATCCCTGTTCTCGTCGAGGGCGGCGAGAAGCCTCCGCGGATCGCCATCCAGCTCGTTTGCGACGGCGACCAGTTCATCGAGGAACCGCTCGGTCACGGCGCCGCTGTCTTCGAGGGCGTCGCGGCCGACAGGGCGGCCCTTCCCCTGATTCCACAACTCGCAAAAGACCTCGAGCAGATCCAGCCGCAACGGGATCTCCGGAGCGATCGAACGGGAGCCGAACCTCCCGGCGAGCGGCGTGCCCGAAACGGTCTTCCACTGTCCCGCCCGCTCGATTCCGTTCGACAGGAGGTCGTGCAGCAGGTCCAGATCATCCCACAGGACGTAAAAGAAATGCTGCTCCGCAGATCCCAGCGCCGGGCGGAACGCCGGCACACCCAGAGCCGCCCCGTATTCCTCGGGCGACAGCCCATCGGGCGCGGGGACCGTCGGTCCGGTCTCCACGCGAAGCGCATGCGGTCCGCCCGCGCTGACCGCGTTGGTCCGAATCCAGCCCAAATCGATGGAGGCGGCGATCTGGCAATCCTCCTTGCCGAGCGCATCCCGAATCCGGTCGACATCGAGAGGCTCGCTGGTGAGGTAGAAGATCTGGCGGTCCTGCTCTCTTGCGATGCGCCCGAGGCTTCGCACGACGGCCTCGAATCGTTTGGGGTCGCTCTGGTCCAGTGCTTCGTCGAGGAACAGCGGCAGGACCTTTCCCTGCTCCACTTGCTCGGCGAACGCAATGCGTGACGCCAACAGCAGCTGGGCCCGCGTGCCGCTCGAAAGCTCATCGAGCTCGCGCTCTTCCCCGCTGCTCAACTCGACAGCCAGGAGACGCGGCGTCCCCTCGCCCTTTCCCAGCCGCAGTTCATAGTTGTGATAGGTGAAAGCGGAGAAATGGTCGCGCGCGCGTTCGAGGACGCGGGGCATCCGGGTCTGCTCGTACTCCTTCTCGACGGCGCCGACGAGATATCTCCCGGCCTTGGCGTACAGCGCCTCGTCGCGGAGATCCCGCAATCTCGCGCGCGCTTCCTCGCGGACGCCCATGAGGTCCTGCACGCCGCTGCCGCTCCTTGCTTCGTTCATCCGGGCGGTGACTTCGGCAATCTCGCTCCTCAACTCGCCGGCTCTCGCGGCCATGCGGGACAAGCCGTCCTTGATCGGAACGAGCGAGAGAACGTCGCACTGGGCCAGCTCGGATTCGCCTGCATTCTCCAGCTCCGTGCGATCGAGACCGATCTGGCCCTCGAGGCTAGTCCTTTCCTGGTTCAGGTCGCGATACCGCTGCAATGAATGGACGAGCGAATACAGGCCATTCAGATCCCCTTCCGTCAGTCCGGCTTCGGAGTAGATCCGCCCGATCGAACGGAGAGCCCCCTCGCGGGCAGCGGCGTTTTCGCCGAGTTGACGCGTCGCGGACCGTTCGTCGGCAAGCGTCCGCTCGAACCGCGAGTTCCGGTCCCCGAGATGGTTGAGGCGGGCGCTCGCCGTCGCGGCGCTTGACGGCCGCGGTTCTCCATGAGCTTCCAGGACACTCCCGAGCTCCGCCAGAAGAGCGTCATGCCGTTCTTCGAGGCCCTTGACCTTCCCCGCCGCCGCTTCGTCATCGCCGCGGGCCAGGCGGTATTGATCGAGGGCGCGCACGAAATCGACCAGTTCCGCGTCGGGTGGAAGGGTATCGAGGCCGAGGCTGTCCGTCAGTTCCCGCCGCCGGGCATCGAGAGTGTTTTTCTGTTCCCGCAAGACCTCCAGCTCGTTCTCGAGGGCTTGCCGTTCCACGCCACGGTCACGCGCACGCTGCAAGGACGCCTGGAGGTCCGCGGATTCCTCCTCCAGGCCGCGCAGCCGTGATTCCACGGACGGGATGTCCCATTGCTCGGGCGCTTCAAGGTCCAGCGTCTCGAATGTGCTCCGTGCGGCATTCCTGCCTGCACGGGAAGTTCTTCGATTGCCTACCAGCAACGCGGCCAACGCCAGTCCGGCGCCCGCGGCCGCGAGGGGGGTCAGCGACGGGTCCACCGGCACGGCCGGTCCGAGCACGGCCGGTGCGGCGCCCGCCAGGAGGAACGCAAGAGCCAGCAGGAGCCAGGGCCATCGCCCGCGGAGCCTGCCCGCCGGACCTTCGGGTTCGGACACGCGCAGCCAGGAACGCAGAGTTTCGGCCGCCTCCCGGAAGGTCTCGAGCTCCCGCTGGCCGTCTTTCGGTTCGGGGTCGCGCTCGACAAGCCGCAGCCTTTCCCGGACCACCCCGACCCGGGTGTCATGTGCGTGGCTGGACCGCAGGAACTCGAACAACTCGCCATGCGCGGGCAAGGTCAGCGCCACGTTGTTGACGTCGCCCCCGGCCATGGCGTTCAACTCCGAGGCAAGCCGGCTTCGAGTGGCGCTTCGTTCGCTCCTGGCCGCCTCCAGGGCCACTTCGATACGTCCCAACTCGTCCGCGTTCTCGCGCCAGGCCGCGAGGTCGGCCGGCTCCAGGGCCTCGGCAAGGCCGGACTCGCGGCGCGCCTCGCGTGCTTCGCCCAACTCTTTTTCCAGAGAGCGGGCCCGCTCGGCGAGCTCGTCCACCTGGGCCTGTTGCCGCTCAAGCTCCTCGACCTCCTTGCCGGTGAGGCTTGCGAGCGCGTCCGGCAAGGCTTCGATTCCCTCCACGACCGCCGCAAGTTCTTCGCGGCGGCGCGCAAGCCCGAGGGCGCGGTCGACGAGAGTGAGCCGGCGCGAGGCGGTTTCCGCCTCATGGAGCTGCCTCTCCAGTTCGTCGAGCTCACTTGCGCGCTGCTGGAGGTCGGTGTGCTTGGCCACCGCGTCCCGCACATTGTCCGACGCCTCGTTGAAGTCGTTGCGTTCACGGCGGCTGCGGTGTGCGCTGACGCCGGTAAACAGGTCCGAGGCGATCTTGTCGAGATCGAACCCGCCGGACATCTGCCGCCGGATTTCCGAGGCGATGTCCACCGTGCCGTCCCGGGAAGAATCGATCAGATCCCGGAGGTTCAGAAAGAAACAGTGGTAGTTGTGCGACGGCGGCAGATTCGGAAAGACATTGCGCTCGCCGCCCCGTTGCCAACGCACGCGCTCGCCTTCGCGCTCTCCCCGCCAGGCTTCTCCGTCCAGCTCGAATTCGCCGTCCACCGACGTCGGCCGCGAGGGGCCGCGGTCTTCCCAGTACAACCCCTCGACCGCCCGACAGATGCTCGACTTGCCGATCCCGTTGGGGCCGAACACGACGTGGAAGCCCGCTCCCGCCGCTTCGATCTCGAAGGGTTCGCTGATCCCGGGCAGCCGATTGATGGCAAGCCGCTTCAGCTTCACGATGGCTCGCCTTGCCCGCGGTCGGAGAGCATGGCGCTCAACGCCGCCTTCCCCGAACGGAAGAGAAGATCGCGCAGGGCGTCGTCCGACAGGGGGTCCGTCGCGTGGCGATGATCCTGAACCGGCGACCAGACGTCCTGCCGGGCGGCTTCGCTCAAGACCGCGCGCGCCTCGTCGAGCATCGCGCTCGACCGGTGGTCGTCGTGCCTGAGCATCAGAAGCCGTCGCGCCATGAGGGCGGCGGGATCATCTCCGGACGCGATCTCCGCCAGGTCCAGCCGCAGTTCCATGGCGTCGACGACCTTGTTGAAGAAGACCGCCGTGCCGCCGACGACCCGCCCCATGGAGTTCCACTCGCCGCCGGCGATCCAGCCTCGGATTTTCTCGTAACAGGCGCTTGTCCCCTCGAGCCGTACACGCAGACCGAGGGCCCGGGGAGGGGGAGCGTCCTGCTCCAGCCGGTGGACAAGCCTCTCCGCTTCGCTCAACATCCTGTCCGGCACGTCCTCGACACGCTCCACGCCTTCGACCGACACGGCCGCGTACTCCCACCTCAGAGGCGCGAGAGGGACCTGCATGATGTCCATTCGGCCGCCGTTGGACACCATCAGGCGCCAGGGACCGTGAGGTCCCGTTTCCGACGGGTCGAGCCCGACAAGTGAACCGAGATAACCGGATGGCCGGGTTCCGGTCGAGGTGGAAAGCGTGCCGAGGGAAGGCTTGTGGATGTGACCCAGAAGCCAGGCGTCGTAGCCGGTATCATCGAGCTGGGCCTGGCTGACGGGCGCGAAATGTCCTCCGGCCGCGTTCAGGTCGGCATGCAGCAGACCGATCCTGGGAACGGGAGGCGACGGGGTCCGGACCGGTCGCCGGAGCAGCTCCGCCACCGGACTCTGGCGCACGTGCGTTTCGCCGAAAGACCAGCCCACCACTTGGGCGACGGGAGAGCCACCTTTCGATATCGTTCTCGCTTCCCACCGGCCGCCGGCGCCCAGCAGGGTGAACCCGTCGAGCAGGGCTGCGAGCCGCGGCAATGCCTCGACGTCATGGTTGCCGGCGACGGCGATGACCTCGATTCCGGCAGCCAGCAGCCGCCGAACGCCTTCCTCGAGCGGCAGCATCGCCTCGAATCTTGCATTGGTGTTCTCAACGAGGTCGCCGGCAAACAGCACCGCATCAACCTGCTGCTCGATCGCGAAATCAACGGAAAGCCGAAGTCCGGCCGCTGGCGTGAGTTCTGTGGGGTCGACGCCCCAGGACGCGATCCCGTCGGGCAGGCCCGAACAGACTGTGCCGAGGTGAACGTCACCGATGGCGAGGAGAGAAACGCCGTCTTTCATTCTGTAGAAAATTTATACCTTTGGGCGGGATCGGTTGTCAATGAAACAGCCGCGACGGGTACACCTGCCAGCTGAGGAAGTGGCCGAAGAGGCATAATATCCACGGGAAACCGAAGGAAACGGCGAATCTTGCGCAGGGGTTGACATCATACAATAGAACTATAGAATTAGTTATATGGATATAATGGCTTATTCCAAGACCCTGCCGGTTTCCACGCTGGCGCTTGAGGAAGCGGCGCAGGGGTTCGCCGCGTGCGGCTCCGAGCCCAGGCTCATGGTGCTCCGCCTGCTCGTGCGCGCCGGGAACGACGGGCTCACGGTGGGCGAGGTCCAGGAGCGCTCGGGCCTGCCGGCCTCGACGCTCGCCCATCATTTAGGCTTCCTTGCCGCGGGCGGGTTGGTCGAGCAGGAGCGCCGGGGCCGCACCGTGATAAACCGTGCCGCCTACCGCCGTCTCGAGACGCTTGCCGCGTTTCTGCTCGACGAGTGTTGTGTTGATGCCTGCCCATCGCTCCAGGCCCGCGCCGCCCGGGCCGCACTCACGGAGGAAGCTTCTTGACGGAACTGGTCATGAACGGATTCAACGGGCTGCGCATGGGGGTCCGGGCATGGCGTCGGCCTGGGGGCTCATGCTGGTGATCCCGCTCGCCGTGGCGACGCTCGACGCCACCAGGTTGCCGGACATCCTGGAGATCGCGTTGGCGGCGTTCGCGGGAACGGTGCCCTTCATCGCCGCGGCGGTGCTGCTCATCGCGTATCTCAAGGCGACCGGAACCACGGCCCTCGTGGCGCGTGCCTTCGAGGGACGCGAGATGCGCATGATCTTCCTGGCGGCGCTTGTCGGCGGCCTCGCCCCCTTCTGCGCCTGCGAGGTCATCCCCTTCATCGCGGCGCTGCTGGCGATCGGCGCGCCGCTCTCCGCCATCATGGCCTTCTGGCTGTCCTCCCCCGTCATCGATCCTCCCGCTGCGCTCATTACCGCCGCCGCCCTCGGCTGGGACTTCGCGTTCGGGAAGGCGGCCGCGGCCGTGGCCATCGGCCTTTTCGGCGGGTTCGGCGTGCGCCTTCTCGTCCGGCGCCATGCGTTCGCCGCTCCCCTGCGGGAATCCGTGGCGGGCGATTGCGGCGCCTGCGGCAGCACCCTCGAGACGGGCGAGATTGTCTGGCCATTCTGGCGCGAGCCGCAGCGGGCGGCCACCTTCCGGTCCGAATCGCTGGAGAACGCGCGGTTCCTGGTGAAATGGCTGGCGTTCGCCTACCTGATCCAGGCCCTGCTCGTCACCTACGTGCCGGCCGCGTTGATCGCGGGCCTCGTTGGCGGACCCGGGGCCGGCCCCATCGTGATCGGCGCGTTGGTGGGTACACCCGCCTACCTCAACGGCTATGCCGCGCCCGCCCTCGTCGCCGGCCTCATGGAACAGGGCATGAGCGCCAGCGCTGCCCTGGCCTTCATGGTTTCCGGCGCCGTGACCTGCGTCCCATCCATGGTCGCCGTGTGGTCGCTGGTACGCTGGCAAGTGTTCGCCGCCTACGTGGGTTTCGGCGTCGTGGGCGCGATCTTGAGCGGGGTGGGGTTCGGGGCGCTCGTCGGGTGAACGGGCACGGCGCAGCCAGGATCAAAGAAAACTTTCGCGATGATCGGTCAAGTGGCATGCGACAAGGCCAGCTCCTTGACTTTAGTCTGAAAAACTATTATATTTTCGGACAAAAGGATTTGTTGCAATGTCCACCATGGAAGCCATTAGAAGCCGTATGCGCGGCCTGCCCAAGGGCAAGCCCTTCACGACGTCGCGCTTCGCCAACTGCGGACCGCGCGGGGCCGTCGACCGGGCCCTTTCGCGTATCGTCCACGAGGGCGAAATCGAGCGTCTATCCCGGGGCGTCTTCGTCCGTCCTCGAAAGAACCGGTTCGTCGGTAACATCGTCCCCGGTGTTGCCGAGGTGGTTCAGACAATCGCCAGAGACAATGGCGAGACCGTACAGGTTCATGGCGCGGAAGCCGCACGGCGGTTAGGGCTCAGCACCCAGGCGCCTACCGTGGCAGTGTTCCATACCAGTGCGTCGAGCCGTTCGATCCGGATTGGCAACACCACGGTCAAGATGATCCACACTTCGAACCGTCGGCGGCTTCAATTTGCCGGCGAGACCGCAGGCTTGGCGCTCTCCGCCCTCTGGTATCTCGGCAAGGACAACGTGACGCCAGAGACGGTCGCCATGATCGAGTCCGCCGTGGGCGCGGAGGAGTTCGAGAAACTACGGTTGGCCGACATTCCGGCGTGGATGGCGATCGCACTCAACGCCTCCACCCAGGACAACGCCCATGGCTGAAGCCTTCCTCTCCCTGAATGCCGGGGACCAGAGAGACATCCTTGAGACCGTAGCCGTCCGGTCGGGGCGGCCGGCGGTCATCCTGGAGAAAGACATCTGGATCTGCTGGGTCCTGCAGACCCTCTTCTCCATCCCCGAACGTCACCCGATGGCGTTCAAGGGCGGTACGTCCCTTTCGAAGGTGTACGGCATCATCGACCGTTTCTCCGAAGATGTCGACGTCACCCTCGATTACCGGGCTTTCGGTGACGCTTTCGACCCCTTCGCCCCAGGCGTGAGCAGGTCTCAAATCAGGAACCTCAGCAACCGGCTCAAATCCTCCGTAGCGGCCTACACTCGGGATGTTGTCGGGCCGGCTCTGGAGACCGCGGCAGAAGGGCTGTCAATGTCCGGCCGGCATAGCGTCCGAATCAGCGACAATGGCGAGGGGGTGTGGTTTGCATATCCATCGACCGTCGAAAACACGGTCGGCTACCTTGCAAGCGAGGTGTTTCTCGAGTTCGGCGGCCGCAACGTCATCGACCCCAACGAATTGCACGAGATCACGCCCGACATCGAGGCCCAGACCAACGACCTCGACTACCCCAAAGCGACGGTGACGGTCCTCTCCCCTGTTCGAACCTTCTGGGAGAAAGCCACACTCATCCATGTCGAATGCCACAGGCGCAGGCTTTCGCACAGTCCGGAACGGATATCTCGGCACTGGTTCGACCTAGCGTGCCTTGCCCACGACGACGCGGGCCGGGCGGCGCTCTCCGATCGCGCTCTTCTCGAAGATGTCGTCCGGCTAAAGACGATCTTCTTCAATGCGCGGTACGCCAACTACAATCATTGCCTCGACGGCCGGCTGAGGCTCGTTCCCGACGAAGACCAACTCCACCGTCTCAGATCCGACTATGAGGCCATGCGCACCGCCGGCATCGTTCGCGATGACGCGTCGGAATTCGATGCGTTGATCGAAAGCATCCGGGACGTGGAAAGCGAAGTGAACCGCCAGTCCTGAGAGTGCAGAATCGCGAAGACGTTGTGGGACGGCGCGGAGAATGAGCTCATTATCTCCGCAGAATAAGCGGAGATAAGCCTGTCGATGCGGGTGCCCACGAGCCGCTGAACGAGCGCCAAGTGAAGATCCTCAACCGTTTCTGGACGGCTTCGAAGGGAAGCTCACCTCGTCGAAGTGGGCGAGGGTGAACCACTGCTCGCAGGACACGGCGAAGCGAGATATTCACGATCTGATCAAGCGTGGGATCGTGGTACGTGGCAAAGCCGGCCGTCGCAGCACAAGCTATGAGTTGGTCGCAGAAGACCCCGGCTTTCAGACAAAAATCATCAAGGGCAATATCTGAAGCGCCGGGCCTTGCACCCGCACCTCGCTGAGGTCAAGTGTAATCTCCTCACTTTCACACAGACCATGCAGAAGGGTCTGCAGTTTCTCGGGTTGCATCAGTGCCATTCCGTAATTCTCGAAAGAGCTCATGCCCTCACCTCGATCGATGACCCTGGTCCCCTTGCCAAGAACGCGGACGCTGGTGGAGCTCGCTTAGCGTGAGATCTCGAAGATTCTCCGTACGCAACGTTACGACCGCTGTGGTGTTGCAAGGCACCGTGCATCGAAGCAGCACGTTGGAAATCGGTGTCCTCTTACGGTCTTTGTCGAGTGCATCGCGGATATGCTCTAGTGGACCCTGGCTCTCCTGTTTGTTCCTGCCACTGGATGAACCGCGACGTTTCCCACTCGCTGAACCCTGAGGATTTCGTGGCTCATCCGATCCCAAACTGACCAGGATGTTCACCGCATCTATGTAATCGATCATGGCGTCGATGGCGTTCTTTTCGACGGTGCCGGCGAGCTCGACCAGTGCTCCAGGTTCCACGTTCTTGGCGTCGTCTAGGATGTCGAGATCGACAATGTAGCCAGAGTCGTTGCGTAACCTGTCATAGAGTAGAATCGCAACAGACGCCTCCGTGTGAGATCGTGAACTCTTCTCCACAGATCGCTCCACACCCTCGTGCGTACCCTTCGCTTCGATGTCGGCCGACAGATCGAGAAATTGGCCGAACAAACTGCTCAGACCGAATTTCGCTCCGCCTTCCGTGGCCGCCGCTGTAGAACTGGATTCCTCTCGTGTCAGTTCGGTTCCGAATGACAGGCCACCCTCGATTGCTGCCGCGAATGACACGAGCATCGGTATATCGAGATAAATCGGGTGTATCAGTCGCATCTGTTCAGTCACTCCAGCAAGATCCAGTGACTAATGGGCTTGGCTGCGGCTCACTGCCACGTCCTCAACTCCGGATAAACCTCCGTCGCAAACAACTCCATGCTCCGCTTCGTCTCTTCGTGAGTCATGAAGCCTGCCTGGTTCATCATGAGCAGGTGCCCCACGCCGCAGCGGTCGTGGAGGTACCTGACCTTCTCGATGACCTTCTTGGGGGTGCCGGCGATGATGACGCCCTGGTTGATGAGGTCCTCGTAGGTGCGGTTGTAGCGGGCGTTGCCCTTGGGGTCGAAGAAGCGGGTGAGGCCCTGGGGCGGCACGAAGCCGGGCGGGGCGAAAAAGCCCACGGGACGGCGCTTGTTGAGGTACCAGAGGAGCTTACGGCCGCCCTCTTCGGCCTTCTTGTCGGTCTCGCCGGTGAAGGTCAGGGCGCAGTAGGCGAACTTGTCAGTGCCGGGCTCGGGGTAGTTCATCTCCTCGCAGCGCTTGCGGTAGGCGGTGAAGAGGGCTTCGGTCTGTTCGTAGGACGTGAGCACGGTGGCCAGGGTGTAGTGATGGTCGGCCACCCAGGGCACCGCGGCCGGTTGGCTGCCGGTGATCCAGATGGGGGGATGGGGCTGCTGGTAGGGCCTCGGCCACGGGTTCACGTAGCGGTAGTGGTAGTGCTTGCCCTCCCAGTTGAACACGTCCTGGGTCTTCCACGCCTTGATGATCAGGTCGTGGGCCTCCTGCATCCTTTCCCGGGTGTCGGCGGGGTTGGTGTTGGCGGGATGGATCTCGGTCCCCACGCCACGGACGAATCCGGCGATGAGGCGGCCGCCCGAGATGACGTCCAGCATGGCGGCGTCCTCGGCCACCTGGATGGGGCTGCGGTGCGCCAGCGGGAAGCCCAGCACCAGGATCCTGGCGCGCTTGGTGCGCCGCACCAGGGTGCCGGCGGTGATGGAGACGTTGGCCGCCATGCAGGTGGCGGTGGCGTGATGCTCGTTGAGCATGATCTCCAGGCCCAGCTCGTCGGCATACTCGTACTCGTCGAGGTAGCGATTATAGAGATCGTGGGCGATCTTGGGGTCGCAGTAGCGGTTGGGCAGGGTCACGCGCATGGCCCCGTAGGTCTCCTCCGCGTCATCCGCGAGGAACGGATAGGGCATTTCGGTGAAATGATAGGCCAGCATTTCCTGGTCCTCCTGTTTCTCTAGCTTTCCAGGAACTTCGTGACGGCCTGGGCCAACGCCTTGGGCTGCTCCCACTGCGGATAGTGACCCGCGCCCGGTATGGCTGTAAAGCCGGCACCGGGGATGGCCTGCTGTAGCGCGCGTCCGTAGTCCGGTGTCACCACGCGGTCGCTCTCACCCCAGAACACGTGAGTCGGGACCCGCACCCGGGCCAGCCGCCGCATGAGCTTCGGGTTGTACATGAAGGGACGCCAGCCGAACTTCAGCACCGACTGGCGGTTGCGCAGCAGCGTGAGCAGCTCTTCGCCCTCCACGCCCTCCATGCCCGGCCATCGGAGTGCCGTGGCTGCGGCCGGGTCGTGCCACGCCAGCTCGGCGACCTCCTGGACCGTGTAGACATAGACATCCTGCACGTCGCGCACGGTGGGAGCGGAAACCTTGATGCCCACCGAATCGATCAGCGCCAGGCGCCGGATCTGCTGGTATGCGCGCACCGCCATCTCGGCCGCCACCCAGCCGCCGAACCCGTGGCCGATGACATCCACCGGACCCACGTCGAGGCCCTCGAGAAGGTCCAGTCCGAGGAAGGCCAGGTCTTCCATCGTGTCGATCCAGTCGGGCAGCTCGGATTGGTTCACACCCGGCAGCGACGGCACCACCGCACGGAAATGCTTCGCCATGGCGTCGTCAAAAGGCGGCACCGGCGTCTCGAGCTGGTCGCCGTAAAGGATCACCAGCGGGGCACCGTCCCCATGTTGACGGACTCCCAGCTTGACGCCATCGACTTCCATGGTCTCGGACAACCACGTCATGAACCCTGCTCCTCCCCCGCGTGCCGCTTGATGAAGTCGATGGCCAGTACGTTGAACTCCTCCGGATGCTCGGCGTGGGAGCAGTGCCGCGACTGGTCGAAGACCTTCACCTCCGATCCCGGTATTTCGGCCTGCAGATCGGTGGCATAGGTCGGGAACCGCAACGGGTCCTGGGCCCCCGCCACGATCAACACCGGACAGCGGATGCTGCCGTAGTCGGGCCGCACGGGCCGGAAGCCGCGAGGCTGTCCCGAGGGCGCCAGACGCGCGGCCGCGCAGGCTTCCCACACCCCTGGTTCCAGGCTTGCCTGCCAGCGCTCTTCCACCACGTCGTCGGCCCACCAGCGCTCGTTGTAGAAGCAGACCTTCAGGATCTCGCGCATCTGCTCCCGCTCGCCGGTGTAGCCGGTGAGCACCTTGCGTTCATCGTTGTCCGGCGCCTTGCCGCCGCCGCTCACGGCGATCACCGAGGCCACATCAAAGCGCGGGTCCGTTGCCATCTGCAGGCAGAAGCCGCCGCCGAAGGAGTTGCCCATGAGGTGCACCGGGCCAAGGCACATGGTGCGAAGGAACCCGTCGATGTGCTTGAGCCTGAAACCCAGCGCATCGCTGAAGCTGTAGACGAGATCGGTGCGGCCAAATCCGGCCAGATCCGGCGCGTAGACATGGAAGTGCTCGCCGAGTTGCGCGATGTTGTAGTGCCAACTGAACTCGGCGCGTCCGCCGAACTCGCCGCTGTGGATCAGCACCACGGTAGGGCCGCGGCCAGCCCCGGCCTCGAGGTAATGGGTGCGAATCTGGCCTACTTGAACGTAGTGTCGGCTCACGCCTGGGGGAAGATCACTCACGGACCCCTGCGTAGCCGATAGGCCCATACCTGTCAAACCGAGGGCCGGCGCCCCGACTCGCAGGCGGACCGACTATGTGGTAGTGTCTGTCCTGTCTCATCCGGGACACAAACCACCTGAAACGCGGGAGGCCGTATGCACTGGGGTATGGAGAACAGAATGGCGCGCATCATCCAGCCGGATGACGGGCGCTGCGTGATGCTGGCCGTGGATCACGGCTACTTCCTGGGCCCGACGAGCGGGCTGGAGCAACCGCGGGAGACCATCGAGCCGCTGCTGCCCCACGCCGACGCCATCATGCTCACCCGCGGCGTGCTGCGGAACTCCGTGGACGCCAATATGCAGGCGCCGGTGGTGCTGCGCGTGTCCGGCGGCACCAGCATCCTGAAGGAGCTCTCCAACGAGGACATTACCGTGTCCATCGAGGACGCCATCCGGCTCAACGTCTCGGCCATGGCGCTGTCGATCTTCGTGGGGTCGGAGTTCGAGAAGGAGACGCTGGTGAGCCTGGCCAAGCTGGTGGACGAGGGCGAGCGGTACGGCATTCCCGTGCTCGCGGTCACCGCGGTGGGCACCAACATGGCCCGGGACGAGCGCTACCTCAGCCTGTCGTGCCGCATCGCCGCCGAGCTCGGCGCCCATATCGTCAAGACCTACTACTGCGAAGGCTTCGAGAACCTGGTCAACTCCTGCCCCATTCCCGTGATCGTGGCGGGTGGCAAGAAGACTCCGGAGATGGAAGCGCTGGAGCTTACCAAGAACGCCGTGGACCACGGCGCGGTGGGCGTCGACATGGGCCGGAACATCTTCCAGTCCGACAGCCCCGCGGGGATGATCCAGGCGGTGCGGGCCATCGTTCACGGCGGCGCCTCGGTCGAGGACGCCTACCAAGTCTACGAAGCGTCGAGACCGTCGGCGGCGGAGCGGGCGGCCGGTTAGCGGGCCACGGTCGAGACCGTCATTCCGGCGAAAGCCGGAATCCAGGGGAGGGGAAGTAGCAACGCCTGTGTTTCCTCCAGGCCGCTCCGCCTGGATTCCGGCCCCGTATCGGGGGACGGGGCATGCTTTCGCCGGAATGACGGTCTCGCACTTCGGTGGGTAGTCCGACAGAATACCTGGGTGCGGGCTCACCGGAACCGGTCTTCGGTCATTTCCAACCTCAGGAACGACCCATGCGCGTGGCCATGTACTACAGCAACGACGACGTCCGGCTGGAGGAGCTGCCGGTTCCCAAGGCCGGTCCGGGCGAATTGCTGATGCGGGTGCAGGCCAGCGGCATCTGCGGCACCGACGTGCTGGAATGGTACCGGCGCAAGCAGGCGCCCCGGGTGCTCGGACACGAGGTCACCGGCGAGGTGACCGAGGTAGGCGCCGGCGTGACGGGCTTTGCACCCGGCGACCGCATCGTCACCACCCACCACGTGCCCTGCAACGAATGCCACCACTGCCTCTCCGGGCACGCCTCGGTATGTCAGCTCATGCGGGAGACCCACTTCGATCCCGGCGGCTTCGCCGAGTATCTACGGCTGCCCAAGGTCAACGTGGATTCCGGCACCTTCCTGCTTCCCGACACGATTTCCTTCGAACAGGGCTCCTTCGTCGAACCGCTGGGCTGCGTGGTGCGGGCTCAGGACCACGCCCGCGCGCCGTTGCAGGAAACCGTGCTGGTCATCGGCACCGGCATCGCCGGGCTGCTGCACGTCCAGGTGGCGCGGAGCCGCGGGGTCAAAACCCTGGTCGCCACCGACATCAACGAGGAACGCCTGCGCCTGGCGCGCGCCATGGGCGCCCACCACACCTTCCACGCCACCGACGACGTGCCCGCGCGCGTCCGCGAAGCCTGCGGCGGCCGGCTGGCGGACCTCGTGATCGTGTGCACCGGGGCCGCCCCGGCGATCCGTCAGGCGTTCCAGAGCGTCGAGCGCGGCGGCAAGCTGCTCTTCTTCGCCTCCACTCCCGCCGGGCACGAGGTGCCCATGCCGCTGTACGAGATGTGGCGCGACGAGGTCGGCGTGGTGACCTCATACGGCGCGAGCCCACAGGACCTGAAGGATGCCGTGGAGTTGTTGGACAGCGGGAAGGTCCGTGTGGATGAGCTCGTCACCCACCGCCTCACGCTGGAGGAGACGGGAAAGGGCTTTCAACTGGTCGCCAACGCCCGGGATTCTCTCAAGGTCATCATCGAGCCGCAGAGGGGCTGAATCGGCAAGAAATACCCTTGTCAGACTGTAACGGGTACGCCAATCCTCCATCCTATCATTTTCGTTGGCGCCTTATTCTATGGTCTCCGTGATAATGTCCAAAGAAGTGATGCCTTCGAAGTCCTTCGCATTGTGCGTCACCAGCGGCACCGTATGCCGGACAGCACAGGCGGCGATCCAAGTGACCTGCCCCCCTTGAATGTCCTCACTCAGCGGTTAGTCTTTGACCGAAGAGGAGGGGACCCATGCGCAAGAGCCGGTACAGCGAAGCGCAGATCGTGGGGATACTGAAGGAGCACCAGGCCGGGCTGGGGGCGGCGGATCTGTGTCGGAAGTACGGCATCAGTGACGCGACGTTCTACAAGTGGCGGTCGAAATACGGCGGGCTGGAGGTGTCGGAGGCGAAGCGGCTGCGGAGCCTGGAGGCGGAGAACGCCAAGCTGAAGCGGCTGTTGGCGGAGGCCATGCTGGACGTCTCGACGCTCAAGGAGATGGTCGGAAAAAACTTCTGACGCCCAGAACCAGGAGGGAAGCGGTGGACTGGGCGATGAAGGAGGGAAGGCACTCTCAGCGGCGGGCATGTGGACTGGTGGGGATAGCACCGCGGGTGTACCGGTATCGGTCGACGAGATCGGGCGACGAGGAGTTGCGACGGAGGCTGCGGGAGCTGGCTGGGGAACGCCGGCGTTTCGGGTATCGGCGGCTGCACCTGTTGTTGGCGAGAGAAGGTGTCGTAGTGAACCGCAAGAAGCTCTACCGGCTCTACAAGGAGGAGCGGTTGGTGGTGCGCAAGCGAGGCGGCCGCAAGCGGGCGCTGGGGACACGGGCGCCGATGACGATCCCGCAGGGGGCGAACCAGCGCTGGTCGGTGGACTTCGCCGCGGACGCCTTGATGGACGGCCGGCGTTTCCGGGTGCTCTGCGTCATCGACGACTTCACCCGGGAGTGCCTGGCCACGGTGGTGGACAACTCCATCACCGGGCAGCGGGTATCGAGAGAACTGGACCACATCGCTCAGCAGCGTGGGGGTCCCCTGCTGGTGGTGTCCGATAACGGCACCGAGTTCACATCCAACGCCATGCTCGGATGGCAACAGGACCACGGGGTCGACTGGCACTACATCGCTCCGGGCAAGCCCATGCAGAATGGCCTGGTGGAGAGCTTCATCGGCCGGCTGCGCGATGAGTGCCTGAACGAGCACGTGTTCACC